>NZ_JBHYGR010000157.1:0-837 GCF_042738155.1 Kitasatospora sp. NPDC059088
GGGCGTGTGTGGGCATGGCAGCTCGGTGCGCCCCCGCCGGAGCGGGGCCGCACCGTCGGCACGTCCGGGTCGTCACATGTTGATCATGTGACCGGCGAGGCCGTGGATGGCCTCCTTGACCGCCTCGCCCAGGGTCGGGTGGGCGTGCACGTTGCGGGCGACCTCGTGGACGGTGAGGTCCCACTGCTGGGCCAGCGTCAGCTCGGGCAGCAGCTCGGTGACCTCGGGGCCGATCAGGTGGGCGCCGAGCAGCTCGCCGTGGGTGTTGTCGCAGATCACCTTGACGAAGCCGATCGGGTGGCCGAGGCCGTGCGCCTTGCCGTTCGCGGTGAACGGGAACTTGGCGACCTTGACGTCGTAGCCGAGGTCGCGGGCCTGGGCCTCGGTGTAGCCGAAGGAGGCGATCTGCGGCTGGCAGTAGGTGGCGCGCGGGATCATGGCGAAGTCGACCTCCATGGTCTCCGCCCCGCCGATCGTCTCGGCGGCGATCACGGCCATCGTCTCGGCGGCGTGCGCGAGCATCAGCTTGGCGGTGACGTCGCCGATCGCGAAGATGTGGTCGACGCTGGTACGGCCGCGGCCGTCGACCGCGATGGCGTTGCGGTCGGTCAGCTTGACGCCGGTGTTCTCCAGGCCGTAGCCGTTGACCCGCGGCGCGAAGCCGATCGCCTGGAGCACCTTGTCGGCCTCCAGCACCTGCTGCTGCCCGTCCTTGCTGACGGTCACCCGCACCTTGGCGTTCGGGTCGCTGTCGTCGATCGACTCGACCCGGGTCGAGGGGGGCCCCTCGATGCCCAGCTTTCGGGACTGCGTGGCCCGTTCGGTGGGGACCACGAC
>NZ_JBHYGR010000157.1:847-9292 GCF_042738155.1 Kitasatospora sp. NPDC059088
CACCCAGTTGCGGCCCACACCCCCGTGATGGGGCCCGACTTGCGTACGGTACCCCCCCCTGTGGGTTTTGGTGCCGTTGTCTCCCCTCGACTCGACCCGGGTCGAGGTGAGCACCTCGATGCCCAGCTTGCGGTACTGCTTGGCCAGTTCGGTGGAGACCTCGACGTCCTCCAACGGCACCACGCGGTCCAGGAACTCGACGATGGTGACCTTCACGCCGTAGTTGTGCAGCACGTAGGCGAACTCGACGCCGATCGCGCCGGCGCCCGCGATGATGATGCTCTCCGGCAGCTGCTCGGTGAGGATCTGCTCCTCGTAGGTCACCACGCGCTCGCTCAGGCTGGTGCCGGGCAGCAGGCGGGTGGTGGCACCGGAGGCGATGACGCAGTGGTCGAAGGTGACCACGTCGAAGCCGCCGCCGCTGAGCGCGACCTGGAGGGTGTGGTCGTCGACGAAGGTGCCCCAGCCGTCGTACTCGGTGATGCCGTTCTTCTTCATCAGGTAGTGGACGCCCTTGACCCGGCCGTCGGCCACCGAGCGGCTGCGCTTGAAGGCCTCGGAGAAGTCGAAGGTCACCTGGCCCTCGACCTTGATGCCGAAGGTCTTGGCCTCCTTGGTGAAGATGTGGGCGAGCTCGGCGTTGCGCAGCAGGGCCTTGGAGGGGATGCAGCCGACGTTGAGGCAGACGCCGCCCCAGTACTTGGCCTCGATGACCGCGACCTTCAGGCCCAGCTGGGCCGAACGGACGGCGGCGGTGTAGCCGCCGGGGCCCGCGCCGAGGACGACGACGTCGTAGTGCGTGCTCATGTTGCTGACTCCTCCGAGGGTGTCACGGTGTCGTGATCTCGTGATCTCGGTCCCATGGTGTCAGGACCGGACTCGGCGCACCCACCGGGTCTCGGCGGATGCGCTCCGCGCGGCACCGTACAGGGCCGGGGGCCGATTGTCAGTGGCGTCCACTACGGTGGCCCGTACCCTGACCCACCAGGGGCGATGGCCGACGGGAGGTGCCGGATGGACGGTGTGCGCACGGCCGGTGGGTGGGCCCGCCGCCCGAGGACGGCAGCGGGCCCACCCGGGCGTCAGGCCGCCACCGCGTGGGCGTCGGCGCCGCCCGCTCCGGCATCGCCGGCTCCGGTGCCGCCCGGGGTGTCCGTACCCGCTCCGGCGGCCGCCCGAGCGGCCGGGCGCTGCCCGGGCACGGGCCGTTGCAGTGAGGAGAGGTCCCAGGCGTAGGTGCCGACGGCGTGGGCGATCACGTCGATGTTGACGTCGAAGGCCGCCGGGTCGAGGTTGTCCAGGTCGTCACAGGCCTTGTGGTAGCAGGCGTCGAAGGCGGTGCCCGCCGTGCCGCCGTAACGGGACTGCTGCTCGGGGGTCTTGATCACCTCGGCGCCGGTGTCGGTGCCGCCGGCCGGGATGCCCGCGTCGATGAACGGACCGTAGTCGGAGCGGCCGTTGAAGGCGGACGGGTCGTGCGGCAGCTCGCGGCCGTCCAGGTAGTCGGTGAGGAACCGCTCGATCTGGGCCGAGCCCTCCGGGCCCGCGCCGCCGCCCGCGCTGCCGGAGCCGTTGTAGACGAACTGCGCGTAGTTGGGGGACGCGATCATGTCGAAGTTGAGGTAGAGCCGGATGTTCTTCCGGTCCGCGTCGGAGAGCGACTTGACGTACGCCTCGGAGCCCTTGAGGCCGAACTCCTCGGCGGACCACCAGGCGAACCGGACCTTGTTCTTCACCGGCCGGGTGCCGAGGTTCTTCGCGACCTCCAGGATGCCGGCCGCGCCGGAGCCGTTGTCGTTGATGCCGGGCCCGGCCGGGACGGAGTCCAGGTGGGCGCCGATCATCACGGTGTTCGCCGGATCACCGCCCCGGGTCTCGGCGATGACGTTCCAGGTCTTGCGCTGCTCCATGAAGGTGCGGAGGTCCAGGGTCACCCGCACCGGCCCGGCGGCGGCCTGGGCGGCCAGCGCCTCGCCGGCCGCCTTGGCGATCCCGCCGGTCGGGACCTTCCCGGCGGTGGGCTCGCCGAGGGTCCCGTTCAGCTCGCCGTCGGTGTTGTTGTAGATCAGCGCCCCGAGGGCGCCGGCCGTGGCCGCGGCCGCCTGCTTCTCGGCGAAGCTGCACCCGCCGCGCCGGATCAGCGCGATCCGGCCGGTGACGGAGCCCGCCGGGTAGTCGGCGGGCGTGCAACCGGTGGCGGCGCCCACCGGGGCGACGCCCAACTCGGCGGTCAGGCCCGCCTCCGGGCCGCTCACCGAGTAGGTCATCGCCAGGACCGGTACCGACTCCGCCTTCGGTGACAGCACGTCCAGGCGCTGGGAGCGGGCGTCGAAGAAGGTGTACTCGAAGTCCTGCCGGGAAACCTTGAGCCCGGCCCGCCGCGCCTGTTCGGCGATGTACCGCGCGGACAGGTCGTGGCCCTTCGAACCGGCCGCCCTGGTACCGCCGTTGCGGTCGGCGAACCGTTGCAGCGCGACCAGGGTGTCCCGGGCGTCCTCGGCGCTGCTGGCCCCGACCAGCCGCTCGGCCAGCTTGGCGCCACGGCGGGCCGGGTCCGGGTCGGCGTTGGCGCTGCCCGCGCCGACCAGGAGTAACGGGGCGACCAGGGCGGCGGCGGTCAGGGCGGCGAGCGGGGACGTCCGGAAACGGGATCGGTGACGGGAGCGGGGCTTCAAGGCGACTCCTTCCGACGGTCGGTGGGTTCACGATTTGACAGGACGCGGACCGCCTTGCCAAGGGCGCCGCGCGGCCGCGAGGTGCGCGGGACGCCCTGGGCGGTGATCCTGGAGGGGTGGGGGCGTCTCATCCAGGAGGGTGACCACATGTCCATGCTGGATAAGCTCAAGGCCATGCTGAAGGGCCACGAGGACCAGGCCGAGAAGGGTGTCGACAAGGCCGGCGACTACGTCGACGAACGCACCCAGGGCAAGTACCAGAGCCAGGTCGACACCGCCCAGGACAAGCTCAAGGAGCAGTTCCGCGACCAGCCGCCGCAGTAGCGCGGCCCCGGCACTGCCCGGCCGGGCCGGCGGCGGCGATCAGGCGTCGCCCCGGCCCGGCCGTTCGGCGTCCCCGTCCGGCTCGCCGTCCGCCGCACCGACCGGATCCCCGCCCGCGCCGCAGTTCTCGCACGGCCCCCGGCCGGGCCGCTCCCGCAACCGCCCGCACTCCGGGCACACCCGGTCCAGCCAGCAGGCCGACTCGCCGCCTTCGTCCATGCCCGCGATTCTGCCCGGCGGACCCGCGGCCCAGCGATTAGACACTGTCTACGGCGATCCGGTAGACAGTGTCCATGACCGAACAGGACCGCGACCTGCGCGCCCGGCTGGTGGCCGCCGGCATCGAGCTGGTGACCGAGGAGGGCGTCCACGCCCTCGGGCTGCGGGAGATCGCCCGCCGCGCCGGGGTCTCCCACGGAGCACCGCGCCGCTACTTCCCCACCCACCGAGAACTGCTCGCCGCCGTCGCCCGACACGGCTTCGGCCGGCTCACCGACACCCTGGCCGGTGCCGACGCCCTCGCCGCCGGCACCGGGGCCGACCCCCGGGCCCGGATCGAGGCCCTCGCCCGCGGCTACCTCGGCTTCGCCGCGGCCAACCCCGGCCTGTTCGAGCTGATGTTCCGCCACGACCTGCTGGAGGGCAGCGGCACCGAACTGCGCCGCTCCACCCTGCCGCTGTTCCGCACCCTCGTCGGCCTGGTCGGCGAACTCCACCCGCAGGGCGGGGACCCGACCGCCGCCACCGCCGCGCTCTGGTCCAACCTGCACGGCCTGGCCCAACTCCGCAGCTGGGGCAGCCTCGCCCTGGCCACCGGCAGCGACGGCGACGGCGACAGCGACAGCGGCAGCGACAGCGACAGCGACAGCGACAGCGACAGCGACAGCATCGAACCCGTGCTGCGCGCCGCCCTGACCGCCCACCTCGGCCCGGCCGACCGGTGACCGCCCGCCACCGGGGGCTCGCCCTCGCCGCGAGCATCACCGGCGCCGTCCTGGTCGCCGTCGACGGCACCGTGCTCACGGTCGCCCAGCCCACCCTGCAGCGCGACCTGCACGCCTCCCTGGCCGCCGTCCAGTGGACCAGCAGCGGCTACCTCGTCACCGTCGCCGCGCTCCTGGTCTTCGCCGGGCGGCTCGGCGACCGGTACGGCCACCGGCGGCTCTTCGTGGCCGGAGTGGTCTGCTTCGCCGCCACCTCCGCCGCGATCGCCCTGGCACCCGGCATCGGCTGGGTGATCGCGCTGCGCGTGGCCCAGGGCCTCGCGGGCGCCCTGCTCCAGCCCGCCACCATCGGCATGCTGCGGGCCGTCTGGCCCGCCGACCTGCTACCCCGCGCGATCGCCGTGCGCACCGCCGCCCTCGGCCTCGCGGTCGCCGCCGGACCGCTGGTCGGCGGCGCGCTCACCACCCACTTCGACTGGCGGGCGGTCTTCCTGCTCGGCCTGCTGCCCGCCGCCGCGGCGCTGGTCGCGGCCCTCGCCGTGCCCGCGGCCCGTACCGAGCCGGTCGGCGGCGGCCACGACCTGCCCGGCGCGGGACTGCTGGCACTCGCCCTGGTCTGCCTGGTGCACACCCTGGCCGTCCTCCCGACCGACGGCTGGTCGACGGGGACGGTCCTCGGCCTCGCGACGGCCGGGCTCGCCGCCCTCGCCTTCGCCCGGCACGAGCGCCGGACCGCCTGCCCGCTGGTACCGCCCGCCCTGCTCCGCTCACCGGCCGTCGGGCCGGCGCTCGGCGTCCTGCTCGCGGCATCGGCGGCGGTGCTCGGCACGCTCTTCCCCGCGACCTACTTCCTCCAGGAGGTGCTCGGGCTGGATCCGCTGCACAACGCCCTGCGGGGGCTGCCGCTCGCCGTGGCGATGATCGTGGGCGCGCCCGCCTCGGCCTGGCTGGCGAGGCGTCACGGCGTGCGCGCCACCGTCTTCACGGGCATGGCACTGATCACCACGGGCACCCTGCTCACCTCCCGGCTCGGCCCGGACTCGGGCGACACCGCGATCGGCTGCTGCTTCGTGCTGCTCGGCGGCGGCCTCGGCGCGGTGATGGCGACCGCGACCTCGGCCGTCGTCCGGGGTGCGGCCGACGCCGAGTCGGGAGTCGCCGGAGGGCTCCAGCAGACCGTGATGAACATCGGACCGGCCCTCGGCATCGCCCTCGCCACCACCGTCGCCGGCCGTGCCGCACCCGGCACGGCGCTCACCCCGGTCGCCCTGGCGACGACCGGGGTGGCGGCGGCGGGAGCCCTGCTGGCGCTGCGGCTCCCCCGCCCGGCCGCGCGGCCGGTCCCGGCGCCGGTGCCCCTCAGACGCCCGTGACGCCGTCGATGCCCTCCCGGAGCAGGTCGGCATGACCGTTGTGGCGGGCGTACTCCTCGATCAGGTGCACCAGGACCCAGCGCAGCGAGACGGTGTCCGAGCCGACGATCCCGGCGATCCGCCGGTCCAGCGGGCCCGGTGAGTCCAGCGGCGCTCCCCCGGCCAGCTCGCGGCCGTGCTCGACCTCGGCCCGCCAGTTCGCCAGCGCCTCCGTCATCCCCCGGGCCTCGTCCAGGCCGTAGCCGTCCGGATTCTCCGGGCCGTACACCGGCGGCACCGTGCGGCCGGCGAACACCCGCTGGTACCAGGTGCGTTCGACCTCGGTGAGGTGCTGCACCAGGCCGAGCAGCGTCAGCGTCGACGGCGGCACCGAGGCCAGCCGCACCTGCCGGTCGTCGAGCCCGGAGACCTTCTGCACCAGCGTGGCCCGCTGGAACTCCAGCCAGCCCTCCAGCGTGGCGCGTTCGTCGGCGTGCGGCGGCGGGAAGGCCCGGCCGTCAGGCATGAGTGTCATGGCCGCCACTGTGCCATCCACCACTGACAGCGACCCCCGGCGCGGCCGAGCACGCCGGGGGCCGGTCGGGGGCCGGGCCCGGGGTCAGGCCTCGCCGGTCGTGGAGACCACCACGACCCTGGCCACCGTGCCGTCCTCGTCCACCGAGTCCCGCAGGTGGCGGAAGCCCAGCTTCTCGCACATCGCCAGGCTCGGCGTGTTCTCGGCGCCCACCAGGCCGTAGACCTCCTTGAGCCCCAACTCGTCGGCGGCGTAGCGGATCAGGCCGCGGACCACCTCGGTGCCCAGGCCGCGGCCCCAGAAGCCGGGGGCGAGGGCGGCGACCAGCTCGTGCCCGTCGACGTTCCCGGTCCGCTTCACCTCCGCGTGGCCCGCGTAGGCGCCGTCCAGCCACAGGCCCCAGACGTCGAAGAGCCGCTGGGGGTACACATCGCTCAGGATCGCGCGGAACAGCGTGCGCAGCTGCGGTTCGGGCACCAGGTCCTGGCCCATCCAGCGGCAGACCTCCGCGTCGCGGAGCAGGGCGACGAAGGCGTCCTCGTCCTCGGGCCGGTAGGGGACGAACTCCAGGCGTTCGGTGTGCAGCACGGGGGTCACGGCGGACTCCTCTTCCTCGTGGTGGGACGGTCGGGTCAGGCCTCGGCGTTCTCCATGCGCTCGCGCAGGCTGCGCGGGCGCATGTCGGTCCACACCTCGTCGACGTAGGCGGAGCACTCGGCCTCGGTGCCCTCCCGGCCGACCGGCTGCCAGCCGGCCGGGACGTCGAGGTCGACCGGCCAGAGCGAGTACTGCTCCTCGTCGTTGCGCAGCACCTGGAAGCGGGTGTTCTCGTCCATGTCGTTCCTGCCTCTTCTCGTTCTCGTGGGGTGGTGCCGGTCAGCGGCCCGGCCGGCCGTTCCGGGCGTGCCGGGCGATGTGGCGCAGCGCCTCGGCGAACTCCTCGGCGGCCCGGCGCACTTCGGCCGGGTCGTGGACGGCGGGGCGGTGGTGCCAGGTGAAGGCGAGCCGGCCCCGCTGGGCGGCGCCGACCACCTCCAACGGGTGGGAGCCGGGGTCGCGGGGGTCGTGGTCCTGGCCGCAGGAGCCGAGTTCGGCGCGGACCAGGCCCCCGCCAGCGGCCTCGGGGCGGGCGTCCCACTGGCCGAGGTAGTTGAAGACCACCTGGCCGTGGGCGGCGGCGGCGAGGCGTTCGCGGACCTCGGGCGGGCCGAAGGCGCGCAGGGCGCCGAAGCCGAGCCCGTTGCCGGGCACGGCGCGCAGTTGCCGGCGGACGGCCTTGACCAGGGCGCGCCAGTCGCGGTCGGGGCCGAGCTGTTCGGGCGCGGGGACGTCGAGGCCGACCGGGTGGACGGTGGTGAACCAGCCGACCGTACGGGACAGGTCGACGCCGTCGAGCAGGTCCTCCCGGCCGTGGCCCTCCAGGTCGAGGCGGATCCGCGGCTGTCCGGTCCAGCGGGCCAGGGCGAGCGCGAGGGCCGCGAGCAGCACGTCGTTGACCCGGGTGCGGTAGGCGGCGGGGGCGGCGCGCAGCAGGGCGTCGGTGTCGGCCTCGTCGAGTTCCACCGTGACGGCCCCGGTCCCGGCGGCTGTGCCGGTCCCGGTGCTGGAGCTGGAGCCGGGGGCGTCGGCGGGGCGCACGGGCGGTTCGGCGCGGCCCGTCACCGCCTGCTCCCAGTAGGGCAGTTCGTGGTCGAGGCCGCCCTCGGCGACGTGGGCGGCGAGCCGCCGGGCCCAGTCCCGGAAGGAGGTGCCGCGCTCCCCCAGGTCGATCGGGCCGCCCGCCCGGGCCTGGTGGTAGGCGCTCTCCAGGTCGTCGCGCAGCACCCGCCAGGAGACGGCGTCGATCACCAGGTGGTGGGCGACCAGCAGGAGCAGCGGCGGGCGGTCCGGTTCGCCGGTGAAGGTGAACAGGGCGGCGCGCAGCAGCGGGCCGCGGGCCAGGTCGAAGCCGCCGTGCAGTTCGTCGGCGGCCTTGGCGAGGGCGGCGTCGGCGGACTCGGGCGACTGGCCGGTCAGGTCGTGGTGGACCAGGAGGTCCTCGGTGCGGGCGGGCGGCGGGTTGAACTGGTGCCAGCCGGAGGCGTCGTGGGTGAAGCGCATCCGCAGCGCGTCGTGGTGCTCCAGCAGGGCGTTCAGGGCGGTGTCCAGGGCCGCGCGCAGGGCGGGGTGGTCGGGGTCGGGGCCGAGTTCGAGCAGCGCGGACTGGTTGAAGTGGTGGTGGGCGGCGCGCGGGGTGGTGAGGAACCACGCCTGGATCGGGGTGAGCGGCACGGCGCCGGTGACCGGTCCGTCGTTGTCGCGGTCGGGGGCGTTGCGCACCACGGTGGCGAGTTCGGCGACGGTCTGGTGGGTGAAGAGGTCGCGGGTGGCCAGGTGCAGGCCGTCCCGGCGCAGTCGGGAGACCACCTGCATGCTGAGGATGGAGTCGCCGCCGAGCAGGAAGAAGTTGTCGTCGGCGCCGACCCGTTCGACGCCGAGGACGTCGGCCCAGATCCGGGCGATCCGGCGTTCGGTGTCGTTCTGCGGGGGGCGGGGGGGGGCCGCCGCCGCGCCCCCCCCCGCGGGGGGGGGGGGGATTAAAAAAACACAGAGGCGCCCAACAAAAACATATAATA
>NZ_JBHYGR010000157.1:9302-20280 GCF_042738155.1 Kitasatospora sp. NPDC059088
GGGCGCCCCCCCCCCCCCTCCGCCGGGCCGGGCCCCCCCCCCCCCGCGGGGGGTGGGGCTGGGTGGGGGGGGGGGGGGGGGGGGGGGGCGGCCCCGCCCCCCCCCCCCCCGGTCCGGGGTCGGGCAGGGCCCGGCGGTCGGTCTTGCCGTTGGGGGTGAGCGGCAGCCGCTCCAGCGGGACGAACACGGCGGGGACGAGGTGCGGGGGCAGCGACTCGGCGAGCTGGGCGCGCAGTTCGAGGGCGGTGCCGGCCGGGTCGGCTTCCCCGCACGGGTCGGCGGGCACCACGTACGCGACCAGCCGGCCGCCGCCGGGGGCGTCGGTGCGGACGGTGACGACGGCGTCGCGCACCAGCGGGCTGCGGCGCAGTGCGCTCTCGATCTCGCCCGGTTCGATCCGGAAGCCGCGCAGCTTGATCTGGTCGTCGGCGCGGCCGCAGTAGCGGAGTTGGCCGTCGGCGTCGCGGCGGGCGAGGTCCCCGGTGCGGTACATCCGCTCGCCGGGGGCGCCGTACGGGTCGGGCAGGAAGCGCCGGGCGGTCAGGCCGGGGCGGCCGAGGTAGCCGCGGGCCAGGCCGGGGCCGGCCAGGTGGAGTTCGCCGGTCACGCCGGGCGGGACGGGGCGCAGGGCGGCGTCGAGCAGGTAGGCGCGGGTGGCGCCGCTGGGGTGGCCGATGGCGGGGGCGGTGCCGGTGCCGGGGGTGAGCGGGCCGGTCCAGGTGGCGACCACGGTGGCCTCGGTGGGGCCGTAGGAGTTGACCATGCGGCGGCCGGGGGCCCAGGTGTCGACCAGGTCGGCGGGGCAGGCCTCGGCGCCGACCACCAGGGTGCGCAGCTCGGGCAGCGCGCCGGCGGTGCCGGGTTCGAGGGTGGCCAGGGCCGCCGGGGGGATCAGGGCGTGGCTGATCCGGCGTCCGGCCAGGGCCTCGGCGAGGCGTTCGCCGACCAGCGGGCCCTCCTCGCCGGTGACCAGGGCGGCGCCGCTGAGCAGGGAGATGCACAGTTCCAGGACGGAGGCGTCGAAGCTGGGCGAGGCGAACTGGAGCACCCGGTCGCCGGGGCCGACGGCGTACTGGCGGGCGGCTGCGGCCGCGAAGGAGGCGAGTCCGGCGTGGGTGACCACGACGCCCTTGGGGGTGCCGGTGGAGCCGGAGGTGTAGACGACGTACGCCGGGTGGCCGGGGGTGAGGGGGGTGGTGCGGTCGGCGTCGGTGGGGGCGGTGTCGGGGCCGTCGGCGGCCCACACCCGGGCGGGGTCGTCGATCAGGACGGTGGCGCCCGCGTCGCGGACCATGAACTCCCGCCGGGCGGCCGGGTAGGCGGGGTCGACCGGGAGGTAGGCGCCGCCGGCCTTGGCGACGGCGAGTTGGGCGACCACGGCGGCCGCCGAGCGGGGCAGGGCGAGGGCGACCAGCCGTTCCGGACCGACGCCGTCGCGGATCAGCTGCCGGGCCAGGCGGTTGGCCGCCCGGTCGAGTTCGGCGTAGCCGATCACCCGGTCGCCGTCGAGCAGGGCGGGGGCGTCGGGGGTGCGGGCCGCCTGCCGTTCGAACAGCTGGGGCAGGGTCGCCTCCGGCACCGGGGGGAAGTCGCCGGTGGCCAGGGCGAGTTCGGCGACGAGCCGGTCGGGGCCGGCCAGCGGCAGGGAGCCGAGGGCGCACTGCGGGTCTGCGGTGACGGCGGTCAGCAGGGTGGCCAGCTGCTCGGCCATCCGCTCGGCGGTGGCGGGCTCGAACAGGTCGGTGTTGTAGGTGAGTTGGCCGTGAAGCGCACCGTCGTCGGCGTGGGCGAACTCCAGCACCAGGTCGAAGGCCGTGCCGGTGGCGTCGGTCTCGACGTCGGTCACCGCCAGGCCCGGCAGGTCGAGTTCGGCCGCGGGGGTGTTCTGCAGCACGACCAGCACCTGGAAGAGCGGGCTGCGGCTGGTGTCGCGCACCGGCTGCACCTCGTCGACGACCCGCTCGAAGGGCACGTCCTGGTGGGCGAAGGCGTCCCGGACGGTCTGCCGGACCTCGGCGAGGAAGGCGGTGAAGGGCTGCCGGGGTTCGATCCGGGAGCGCAGCACCAGGGTGTTGACGAAGAAGCCGATCAGCCGTTGGGTGCCGGGGTGCTCGCGGCCGGCGGTGACGGTGCCGACGGCGATGTCCCGGTCGCCGCCGAGCCGGGCCAGGTAGGCCTGGGCGGCGGTGACCAGGGTGGTGAACAGGGTGGTGTCGCCGCCGCGGGCGACCCGGGCGAGCCCGCGGGCGGTGTCGGCGGGCAGGTCGATCCGGACGCTGCTCCCGGAGCTGGTGCGGACCGTCGGCCGGGGCCGGTCGAGCGGCAGCCGGACGGGGTCCAGGTCGGCCAACTGCGCCTTCCAGTAGGCGAGCTGGTCGGTGGCGTCGTTGGCGCGCTGCCAGTGGGCGTGGTCGGCGTACTGCACCGGCAGCGGGGCGAGCGGCGGGTGGGCCGGGTCGAGGGCGGCGCGGTAGAGGTGGGCCAGCTCGGTGAGCAGGACGGCGTTGGACCAGCCGTCGGTGACGATGTGGTGCAGGGTCAGGGCGAGTACGTGGTCGTCGGCGGCGAGCCGGACCAGCGCGGGGCGCAGCAGCGGGCCCCGGCGCAGGTCGAAGGGGCGGGCGCGTTCGGCGGCGAGCACGGCGCGCAGGGCCTCCTCCCGTTCCCCGGAGGGCAGTTGGGCGAGGTCGTGGCGGGGCAGCGGCACCGGCTGCGGCGGGTGGACGAGTTGGACGCCGTGGCCGTCGACGCCGTCGAAGGTGGTGCGCAGCGACTCGTGCCGGGCGGCCAGGGCGGTCAGCGCCGCACCGAGGGCGTCGCCCTCCAGCGGGCCGCGCAGCCGCAGGGCGAGGGCGGTCACGTACTCGGCGCCGCCGGGTGCGAACTCCTCCAGGAACCAGAGGCGTTGCTGGGCGTAGGACATCGGCGCCGCGCCGTCCCGGGCGACCGGGACCAGGGGCGCCACGGGGGCGGCGGGGACGGCGGGCGGTCGGCCCGGGCCGGACCGCCCGGTGAGCAGTGCGGCGAGACCGGCCGGGGTCGGGTGGTCGAACACCGCGCGGGGCGTCAGTTCGGTGCCGAAGGCCTCGGCGAGGCGGCCGGCGAGCCGGATGCTGAGGATGGAGTCGCCGCCGAGCGCGAAGAAGCCCTCCGTCACCCCGGGCGGGTGGATGCCCAGCACCTCGCCGAAGACCTCGGCGGTGCGGCGCTCGGCCTCGGTGCGCGGCTCGGTGCGCGGCTCGGTCCGGTCGGCGGCTCCGGCGGTGTGCCGCTGCTCCGGTGCGGGGAGCGCGGCGCGGTCGACCTTGCCGTTGCGGCTGAGCGGGAGGGCGGCGAGCGGGACGAAGGCGGCGGGCACCAGGTAGTCGGGCAGGGTGCGGGCGGCGAGGTCCCGCAGGCTCTCGGGGTCGGCGGCGCCGACGGTGTAGGCGACCAGCCGGCGGGCGCCGGGCCGGTCGGTGCGGGCGACCACGGCGACGTCGGTCACCCCGGGGTGGGCGGCGAGGGCGGCCTCCACCTCGGCGGGCTCGACCCGGAAGCCGCGGATCTTGACCTGGTCGTCGGCCCGGCCGAGGAACTCGACGGTGCCGTCGGGGCGGCGCCGGGCCACGTCCCCGGTGCGGTACATCCGGGTGCCGGGCGGGCCGTACGGGTCGGCGAGGAAGCGGGCGGCGGTCGCGCCGGGGCGGCCGAGGTAGCCGCGGGCCACGCCCTCACCGGCGAGGTACAGCTCGCCCGCGCAGCCGGGCGGGACGGGCCGCAGCCGGCCGTCCAGGACGTGCAGGCGCCGGTCGTCCAGCGGGCGGCCGATCGGCAGGGTGTCGGGTACGGCGGCGGGGTCGGCGAGTTCGTGGGCGGTGGCGAAGGTGGTGGTCTCGGTGGGGCCGTAGCCGTCCACCACGGTCAGCCCGGGGCAGGCGGCGAGCACCCGGCGCACGGCCGCGGCGGGCACCACGTCGCCGCCGGTCCACAGCGTGCGCAGGCCGGCGAAGCAGTCCGGGGCGTCCTGGGCGAGCAGCCGGAACAGTCCGGCGGTGAGCCACAGCGCGGTCGGGCCCTGCGGTCCGGCGAGGCGGCGCAGCAGCGCGGCGTCCACCGGCCCGGCGGGGGCGACGAGCACGCAGCCGCCGGTCAGCAGCGGGGCCCAGACCTCGAAGGTGGCGGCGTCGAAGGCCACCGGGGAGTGCAGCAGGACCCGGGCGCAGCGGCCGTCGGCGAAGCGGCCGTCGGTGCCGAGCGAGGCCACGTCGCGGTGCCGGACGGCGACGGCCTTGGGCTCGCCGGTGGAGCCGGAGGTGTACATCACGTAGGCCAGCCGGTCGGGGTCGGCGGGCGGCAGGGCCGTGCCGGTGGCCTCGGTGCGGGCGGCGGCGGTGCGGGCGGCGGCGACCAGGTCGGCGGTGAGCCGCCGGGTGGCACCGGCCCGGGCGAGCAGGGTGCGGCGGCGCTCCTCGGGGGCGCGGAGGTCGACGGGCAGGTAGGCGCCGCCCGCCTTGAGGACGGCGAGTTGGGCGACGACCAGGGCGGTCGAGCGCTCCAGCTCCAGCGCGACCCGCTCCTCGGGGGCCAGCCCCTCGGTGAGCAGCCGGCCGGCGAGCCGGTCGGACCACTCGTCGAGCTGCCGGTAGGTCAGCCGGTGTTCGCCCTCGCGCACGGCGGGGGCGTCGGGGGTGCGCCGGACGTGCCCGGCGAGGACGGTCAGCGGGCTGCGGGGTACGGCCGGGCGGGCGGTGGCCTGCCAGTCGGCCAGCAGGGCGCGGTCGGCCGGGGTGAGCGGCTCCAGCGTGTCGAGGTCGCGGCCGTCGGTGAGGGCCTCGGTGAGGGCGGTGAGCAGCAGGGCGAGCCGGTCGGCGGCGTCCTCGGCGGTCCGGTGGTCGAACAGCGCGGGGTCGTACCCGAGGTCGAGGCCGAGGCGCTCGCCCAGGTGGGCGCGCAGGCACCAGGGGAAGGTGGTGGCGTCGTCGGCGCGCACCTCGACCACCCGGACCCCGGTGCGGGCTTCGGCGGACTCGTCCACGGGGTAGTTCTCGAAGACCAGCATGCTGTCGAACAGCGGCTCCCCGGGGGGCAGTTCGCCGAGTGCCCGGATCCGGGTCAGGGACAGGTGGTCGTGGGCGCGGGCCTCGCTCTGGCGCGCCTGGAGCTCCCGCAGCCAGGGCAGCACGCCGCCGGGGGCGAGCCGGACCCGGGTGGGGACGGTGTTGATGAACAGGCCGATCATCGCCTCCACGCCGGGCAGTTCGGCGGGGCGTCCGGACACGGTGGTGCCGAAGACGACGTCCTCGCCGCCGCCGTGCCGGGCCAGCAGCAGGCCCCAGGCGCCCTCCAGCACGGTGTTCACGGTCAGTCCGGCGGCGGCGGCCCGTTCGCGCAGCCGCCGGGTGAGCGCCTCGTCCAGCTCGCGGTGGACGGCGGCGGTGGAGCGGGCCCGGTGGGCCTGCGCCGGGCGGCGGTCGTACGGGAGCGGGGTGCGGGCGGTGAAGCCCTCCAGGGCGGCGCTCCAGTGCGCCTCGGCGGCGGGCCGGTCGCGTTCGGCCAGCCAGCCCAGGAAGTCCGCGAAGGGGCGGCGGACCGGGCGCGGGGCCTGGGGGCCGCCGGTGAGCGCGGCGTACTCCTCGCAGACCTCGGTGAGCAGTTGGCCGGTGCTCCAGCCGTCCAGGGCGAGGTGGTGGGTGGACCACAGCAGCAGCAGCTCGTCGCCGGGCAGGGCGGCCAGGGTGAGCCGGGTGAGCGGCGCGGTGGTCAGCTCCATCGGGGTGGCCCGCTCCTCGGCCAGCAGCTGTTCGGTCACCGCGGCCAGCTGTCCGGGGTCGGCCGGGTCGATGCCGAGGTCGAGGTGCCGTACGGGCAGCGCGGCGTGCCGGGCGACCAGTTGGACGGGGTGCGGCAGCCCGCGCCAGTGCACGGCGGAGCGCAGCGCCGGGGTGCGGTCGGCGACCTGCTGCCAGGCGGCGGCGAAGGCCCGCGGGTCGGCGATCCCGGCGAGGCGCACCGCGATCCGGTCGACGTAGGCGTCGCCGGTGCCGTCGGCCTCGTCGGTGGCTTCGGTGCCGCCGGTGGCATCGGTGCCGCCGGTGCCGGCGCTGTCGACCAGGCCGTGGAAGAGCATGCCGGACTGCAGCGGGGTCAGCGGCAGCACGTCCTCGACCGCGCGGCCGTCGCCGACCAGCCGGTCCAACTGCTCCTGGTCCAGGCCGGCCAGCGGGAAGTCGGACGGGGTGCGCCCGCCGGCGCCGGGCCGGGCGCAGTGCTCGGCCAGTTCGCGCAGGGCGGTGCGCATCTCCTCGGCGAGGCCCCGGACGGTGGCCTCGCCGTAGATCTGCGCGGGGTAGGTCCAGGCCAGTTCGAGGCGGCCGTCCTGGACCGCTCCGGTGACTTCCAGCAGGTAGGGGCGCGGCTCGTCCGGGTCGGTGTCGCGCCCGGCCGGGGGCAGCTGGCCGCGGACCAGGCCGGCGGTGCCGGGGCCGTCGCCGGATCCGACGCCGCCGGGGTCGAAGCGGCCGTGGTAGTTGAAGCCGACCTGCGGGGCGGCGCCGCCGGTCAGCGGGCCGTCCGGGTGGAGGTGGCGCAGCGCGCCGTGGCTGAGGCCGCGCAGCGGGACGGCCCGCAGCTGCTCCTTGACGGCCCGCAGGGTGTGGTGCCAGTCGGCGGCCGGGTCGACGCGCAGGGCGAGCGGGAACTCGGCGGTGAACCAGCCGACCGTGCGGGAGAGGTCGAGGTCGTCGAAGAGGTCCTCGCGGCCGTGCCCCTCGACGCCGATCAGCACCTCGTCCCGGCCGCACCAGCGGGCCAGGGTGCGGCCCAGGGCGCTGAGCAGCACGTCGTTGACCTGGGTGCGGTAGGCGGCGGGCGCCTCGCGCAGCAGGGCCGCGGTGGTGGCCCGGTCCAGGGTCACGGCGAGGGTGGCGGCGCCGGCGTGGGTGTTGGCGCCGGGGCGGCCGGCGGGGAGCCCGGCCGGGGCGGCGCCGGTGCGGGTCCAGTACGCGGTGTGGGCGTCCAGGGCGCCCGCGCGGGTGTGCCGCTCCAGCCGGGCGGCCCACCGGCCGTGGGTGGTGCCCTCCGGCGGGAGCTCGACCGGGGCGCCGGTGCGGGCGGCGTGGTGGGCGGTTTCGAGGTCGGCGAGCAGGATCCGCCAGGAGACCCCGTCGACGGCCAGGTGGTGGACGGTGAGGACGAGTTGGCCGGGCTGCCGCTCGCCGCGGTCGAAGAACAGGGCGTGCACGGTGCGGCCCTCGACCGGGTCGAGCGAGCGCTGGGCGGCGTCGGTGGCCTGCTGGACCTCGGCCTCCAGGGCGGCGGGGTCGAGGCCGGCGGCCGGGTGGTGGGCGAACAGGCCGCCGGGCGGCTGCTCGGCCACCTCCTGGCGCCAGCCGTCCGGGCCGGGGCGGAAGCGGGTGCGCAGCGCCGGGTGGTGCCGGACCAGGGCGTGGACGGCTTCGCGCAGGGCCGTCGGGTCGGTACCGGGGGCGAGTTCCAGGCGCTGGGTCATGGTGAAGCGCAGCGGCTCGCCGGGGCGGCGGGCGTCCAGGTACCAGCGCTGGATCGGGGTGAGCGGCGCCTCGGCGGGCTCCGGCCCGGTTTCCTGACGTTCAATCACCTCTTTGGTGATCAAGGCGAGTTCGGCCACGCTCTGGTGCCGGAAGACGTCCTTGGTGGTCAGCGCCAGCCCGGCGGACCTGGCCCGGGACACGATCTGGATGCTCAGGATGGAGTCGCCGCCGAGCGCGAAGAAGTTGTCCCGGGCGCCGACCCGTTCGACGCCGAGCACCCGGGCCCAGATCTCGGCGAGCCGCTGCTCGGTGCCGGGCGCCGGGGCGACGTACGGGGTGGAGCGGTCGGGCTGGGCGGGCGGTGCGGGCAGGGCGCGGCGGTCGGTCTTGCCGCTGACGGTGCGCGGGATCCGGGCCAGCGGGACGAAGGCGGCGGGCACCAGGTGGTCGGGCAGGGTGCGGCGCAGCCAGGTCCGCAGCTCGTCGGCGGGTGGCACCCGGTCGGCGGCCGGTACCGGGTAGCCGACCAGCACGGTGCGTCCGGCGTGCTCGCGGGCGGCGACCGCGCAGTCGGCGAGGTCCGGGTGGGCCAGCAGGGCGGCCTCCACCTCGCCGGGTTCGATCCGGAAGCCGCGGATCTTGACCTGTTCGTCGGCCCGGCCGAGGAACTCCAGCTGGCCGCGGGCATTGCGGCGGGCCAGGTCGCCGGTGCGGTACATCCGGGAGCCGGGCGGGCCGTACGGGTCGGCGAGGAAGCGGACGGCGGTCAGGCCCGGCCGGTTCAGGTAGCCGCGGGCGACCTGGGCGCCGGCCAGGTAGAGCTCCCCCGGCATGCCGGGCGGCACCGGGCGCAGGGCGCCGTCCAGTACGTGGGCGCTCAGGCCCCAGCCGGGGCGGCCGATGACGGGGTGCTCGGGGTGGTCGGCGCAGCGGGCCCAGGTGGCGTCGACGGTGCACTCGGTGGGCCCGTACACGTTGTAGGCGGTGACGCCGAAGTCGGCGCGGGCGGCGGCGAGTTGCCGCCAGGTGGTGGCGGGGACGGCCTCGCCGCCGACCAGCAGCAGCCGGGGGTGGTGGCGGCCGGGGGCGAGCAGCCCGGCGGCGGTGAGTTCGCGCAGGAAGGACGGGGTGACGTTGACCAGGTCGAGGCGGCGGTCGGCGACCAGCGCGCAG
Source organism: Kitasatospora sp. NPDC059088 (assembly GCF_042738155.1). NCBI lineage: Bacteria > Bacillati > Actinomycetota > Actinomycetes > Kitasatosporales > Streptomycetaceae > Kitasatospora > Kitasatospora sp. NPDC059088. The sequence goes on from NZ_JBHYGR010000157.1 coordinate 17,966, forward strand.
AAGGCCTGCGGGTCAAGCCGGACGTCCTCGTCGATCAGGTGGATCTCCTGGCCGAGGGCGAGCAGCAGCGGGCCCTCCCAGCTGGTGTCGAAGGAGAAGGAGGCGCTGAGTGCGACCCGCAGCCGCTCGCCGTCGGCGGTGTGCGGGTCGACCAGGCCGAGCCGGTGGTCCCGGCAGAGGTTGACCAGTTGGCGGTGTTCGACGGCGACGCCCTTGGGGCGGCCGGTGGAGCCGGAGGTGAAGACCACGTACGCCGTGCCGGCCGGGTGCAGCGGCGACGTCCGGTCGGCGTCGGTCAGGTCGTGGTCGGGCAGGGCCTGCCAGGCCGTGTCGCGCAGGGTCCGTTCGGTCAGCACGGCCCGTGGCCGGGCGTCGTCGAGCAGCAGGGCGGCACGTTCCTCGGGCAGCTCCGGGTCGACGAAGAGCACCGCGGCGCCGGTCTTGAGCACCGCGAACAGGGCGACCACCAGCGCGGAGGTGCGCGGCAGCCGGACCGCGACCAGCTGTTCGGGGCCGGCGCCGAGGGCGACCAGGTGGCGGGCCAGCCGGTTGGCCCGGGCGTTGAGCGCGGCGTAGTCGAGGGTGGTGTCCCGGGCGACCAGGGCGGTGGCGTGCGGGGTGCGGGCGGCCTGGGCCTCGAACAGGGCGGTGAAGGTGGTGTCGGGTGCCTGCGGCAGCGGTTCGCCGCGCCCCTGCCGCAGGGTGCGCTCGCGCTCCTGGGCGGTCATCAGCGGCAGGTCGCCGACGGGGGTGTCCGGGCCGTCGGCGACGGCCGTCAGCAGCACGGTCAGCCGCTCGGCCAGCAGTTCGGCGGTGCGGGCGTCGAACAGCCCGGTGCTGTACTCCAGGTGGCCGGTGAGGCCGCCGTCGCGTTCGACGAAGTCGAAGGAGAGGTCGAAGCCGGCGGTGCGCACCGGCGGGGTCAGCGGCTCCGCCGTCAGCCCGGGCAGCCGGGGCGCCTCGGCGCCGAGGTTGTGCAGGGCCACCATGACCTGGAACAGCGGGGTGCGGCTGGTGTCCCGCTCCGGCTGGAGGGCGTCCACCAGTCGTTCGAAGGGCACCTCCTGGTGGGCCAGGGCGTCGAGCAGGGTGCCCCGGGCGCGGGCCAGCAGCGCCCGGAACGGCTCCGCCGGGCGGACGCTGCCGCGCAGCACCAGGGTGTTGACGAACATGCCGACCAAGTCGTGGAGTTCGCCCTGCTCGCGGCCGGAGGTGACGGTGCCGACGGCGAAGTCCCGCTGCCCGGACCAGCGGGCCAGCAGGACCTGGCAGGCCGCCAGCAGCACGGTGTACAGGGTGCCGTCGGCCTCCCGGCCGCGCTCGCGCAGCCGCCCGGTCAGTTCGGCGGGCAGGGTGAAGCTGACCAGCGCGCCCTCGGTGCCGCGGACGGCCGGACGCGGCCGGTCGGTGGGCAGCTCCAGCGGCGGCAGCCCGGCCAGGGTCTCCCGCCAGTGGTCGAGCTCCGCCTCGGCGCGGTCGCCGCGGCCGCGTTGCCAGGCGGCGAAGTCGACGTAGCGGACGGGGAGTTCGGGCAGTTCGGGGCGGCGTCCGGTGAGCGCGGCGGCGTACAGCTCGGCGAGGTCGCGGCCGAGCACGCCGATCGACCAGCCGTCGGTGACGATGTGGTGCACCGCCAGGACGAGCACGTGCTCCTCCGCCGCCGTCCGGGCCAGCCGGGCGCGCAGCAGCGGGCCGGCGGCCAGGTCGAAGGGGGTCGCGGCGATCCGCTCCAGCAGCGCGTCCAGGGCGGCCGGGTCGAGGTCCTCGCAGGGCAGTCCGACGGGGTACGGCGGGTGGACCACCTGCCGGGCCACGCCGTCCCGTTCGGCGAAGGTGGTGCGCAGCGCCGGGTGCCGGGCGACCAGGGCGTCCAGGGCCGCGCCCAGCGCGCCCCGGTCGAGCGTGCCGCGCAGCCGCAGGGCGGACAGCGTGGTCCAGTCGGTGCCGCCCGGCTGGAAGCGGTCGAGGAACCAGAGCCGCTGCTGGGCGTACGACAGCGGCGGCTCGGCGGCGTCGGCGTCCGCGAGGACCGGGATGACGGCCGGGATGACGGGGCCGTCGGCCGGGCCGGATCCGGCGGGCTGCCCTCCCCCGGCGCTGAGGGCCTCGGCGAGCCGGGCCAGCACCGGGTGGTCGAACAGCACCCGGGGGGACAGGTCCGCCCGCCCGAAGGCCTCGCGCAGCCGGGCGGTGGCCCGGACGGCGAGGATGGAGTCGCCCCCCAGAGGGCAGAATTGGGTCGCGGGGGGGCGCCGAGCGGGGGGCACCACCGCCCGGGGTTTTTAAACGAAATGAGGAAGCGCAGCCCGATGCAG
>NZ_JBHYGR010000158.1:0-379 GCF_042738155.1 Kitasatospora sp. NPDC059088
GCCCTGGCTGTCGGCCGGGGCGTTCGGCGAGGCCTTCACCGACTGGGCGTCGATGATCGCCGCGGTCGGCAGGATCCGGCGCCCCTTCTTCGCCCGCAGCTGGTCACGGAGAGTGTCGTGGATCTGCTCGGCGGTGCCGTCGCGTTCCCATTCCTTGAAGTAGCCGTAGACCGTGGTGTGGGGCGGGAAGTCGTGCGGCAGGTAGCGCCAGGCGATGCCGGTCCGCGCGACGTAGAGGACCGCGTTGACCACTTCACGCAGTTCGGTGGTGGGGGGGGGGCCCCCCCCCCCGGGCCGCCCCCCCCCCCCCCCCCCACCGGGCGCTTTTGTGCGCCGAGAAACGTTTGTGATGGTAGGGGGGGCGCGGCGGGGGGTGGAC
>NZ_JBHYGR010000158.1:389-20195 GCF_042738155.1 Kitasatospora sp. NPDC059088
TACTACCTTTCGCGTGTGGGGGGGCGCGCCCGCCCCCCCGCGCCCCCCCCCCACCCGCCAGCGCAGCAGCATCGGCTCGATGAGCTGCCACTGATCGTCTTTCAGGTCCGAGGGGTACCGGCGTCGTTCCGTCACGGTTGATCAATACCGCTGACGCGGGCCCGGCCGCTACGGGATCCTGGAACCGAGTCCGTGCCGCGCCAGTGAAAGCCGGACAGTTGGGGGGATTCCCCTACCGAACACCATCTCAGAGCAGACCGTGCTGCACCGCGAAGAGGCAGGCCGAGGCCCGGGTCGAGGTCCCGATCTTGGCGTAGATGTGCTCGATGTGGTTGCGCGCGGTCTTGGGCGAGATCACCAGCCGTGCGGCGATCTCCTTGCTGGAGCAGCCGCGGGCCAGCAGCCGCAGCACGTCGATCTCCCGGGTGGTCAGGCCCGCGGGCCCGGCGCCGCGCCGGGGCGTGCGGTGCCCGGCGGCCGCGAGGACCGCGGCGACCGCCTCGCCATCCAGGCGTCCGGCGGCGACCTCGGCGTGCAGCTGCGCGGCGGCCTCCGCCGCCCGGAGCGCCGCCCGGTGCGGGCGCGGCTCGGTCATCGACCGGTACGCGTCCGCGACGCCCAGGATCCGGCTCGGCCAGGAGATCGCGCCGCCCGCGAGCCCGCGCGGGTAGCCGGAGCCGTCCAGCCGTTCGCGGTACTGCACGGCGACCTCGCCGAGGGGCGCGAGCGCCGGGGACTGCCGGAGCATCCGCTCCGTCAGATAGGTCTGCAGCCGGACCCGTTCCCACTCCCCCGCGCCCAGCGGTCCCGGTTTGTCCCAGATCGCGTTGGAGACGCCGAGGCGGCCCAGGCCGTGCACCAGGCCGGCCCGGCGCAGCGTCGTCACCTCGGCCGGACCCATCCGCAGCCCGAGCGCCGCCGCCTCGGCCAGCGCCGCCACGGCACGGCCGTGGCCCAGCGTGTACGGGGACTTCAGATCCACGAAGTCGGCGACCGCGAGCAGCGCCGCGTCGAACTCCTCCTCCCCGAGCCGCACGCCGAGCGCGGGCTCGGCCCCGATCACCGCCTCCCAGGTACGGACCGTGTCCAGCCCGCCCACGATCTCCTCGGGCTCCCGGCAGAACTCGGCCGTGAGCCCGGGATCGAACTGCGTCCCCGCCCGACGCCTGGCCAGCGCCGTGGCCGCGCCGGTCCCGCCGATCCGGTGTGCCACCTCGACGTACTCGGACAGCTGAGCGAGCCGGGAGGGCAGCGGCACGGCCTCGCCCTTGCGCTCTCCCGGCCAGCCGCGCCCGTCCCACTGCTCGTACGAACAGGCCACCGCCTCCTGCACGGCGTCCGGCAGACCGAGCCGGCGGGCGAGCTCGCGGGCCAGCGCCGAGTGCGAGCTGATCATCCCGTTCATCTCGCGGAACCCGCCGAGCGTGAACTCCAGGCCGACCCGGAACCGGTGCAGCGGCGGGTTGCCCGATCCGATCAACCGCAGCGTCGCCGCCGCACCCGCCAGACTGCGCTGCTCGTGGGCGTACTTGCCGGACTTCAACGTGATGTCGTCGCCGAACCACTTCGCCTGCTCGTGCGCGTCCGAATGGCAGCCGACGTTGACCAGCAACGCTGTGTAGTAGACGACCAACCGGGTGTCGTCGTCCAGGCCGAGCCGCTCGGCCAGTCGCAACGCGATCAGGCACTGGCGCAGCACGTGCTCCATCGGCTGGCCGAACCCCAGGTCCACGCCCAGGGAGAGCGCGGCCACCAGCTCCGCCAGACGCACCCCCGCTCCGCCCGTCGCGCGGCTCGTCACCATCACCACGCTACGCCCCCACGCGCCCTGATCTCGATCGGTGGAGGAAGCCCGGTCTCCTACCGGGCCCGGCCCCGTACAGTCCTCGCATGACCGACACCACGCCGTGGCGCGAGATCCAACGCACGACCGTCTTCGAGAAGTTCGGCCGGGCCGTCGATCAGGTCCACTTCGAGATGCCGGACGGACAGCAGGAGGAGTTCTACCTCAAACGCGAGCGTCCGGGCGCCGCCGTGCTCGCGCTCACCCCTGACCGGCAGGTCATCCTGGCCCGCCAGTACCGCCCCGGGCCCGACCGCGTGCTGCACGAACTTCCCGGGGGCGTCATCGATCCCGGTGAACGGGCCATGGACGCCATCGGCCGTGAACTGCTGGAGGAGACCGGCTACCAGGGCACCATCACCGAGGCCGGTTCCTACTGGCACGACGCCTACTCCACCATCCGCCGCTACGCCTTCCTCGCCACCGACTGCGTGCGCGTCGCCGAACCGGACCCCGAACGCACGGAGTTCATCGACGTGGTCACCCTCCCCCTCCAGGAGTTCCGCGACCGCGTGCTCCGCCGGGGTGCGATGACCGACACGGCGGCGGCCTACCTCGCCCTCGACCGCCTTCGGATCCTCTGACCGGCGGGCGGGGCAGCCGACTTCGTGCCGCCGACAGCCCCGCCACGCCCGGTGGGCCGGGCTCAGGCGGTCAGGCGGTCAACCGGTCAACTGGGCCTGGAAGACGGCGCTGTTGAAGTACGCCCTGGCCTCCCGGATGAGGCCGGTGTCGTCCAGTTCGTAGACGTTGATGCCGGACCAGTTGACCGGCTTGCCGTCCAGGGCGACGGCGGCGCCGCGCCAGGAGACGGCGACGTGGTGGCCGACGGTGTGGGCCTCCAGGGGCGTGAGGCCGAGGAAGGGCCGGAAGTTGGGCAGCACGGAGGCGATGAACTCGTGGATCGCTGCGCGTCCGGTGATCGGCGCGGTGCCGACGGGGTCGTGGAAGACGCCGTCCTCCGCGAAGGCGGCCGCCCAGGCGTCGGCGTCGCCGTCCTGGGAGGCGCGGAAGAACTGGAGGACGGCGGCGGGCATGGCGGGGAAGGTCATGGAAGGTCCTTTCGGATGGTGGAGCGGGAGGGTCGGGGGCGTGGAAGCGGCGGAGGCCCGGCGGCCGTTCACCCGGCCTCGGCCGGGGGCGTCGACGGTGTGTCCGTACGGCCGGGTCGACGCAGTCGGGCGGCGAGGGCGACGGCCGCGGCGAGGGCGATGAGGGCGCACACCCCTGGCCAGCCGCAGCGGGCGTGGGCCCGGATGCCCAGCCAGGATCCGGCGCTGCCGCCGAGGAACGAGCAGGTCATGTAGGCGGTGTTCAGTCGGCTCCGGGCCGCCGGGTTCAGGGCGAAGATCCGGGCCTGGTTGGCGACCTGGCTGCACTGCACCGCCACGTCCAGCAGCAGGAGGCCGACGACGAGCCCGGCCAGGCCGATCGCTCCGCCCGCCGCGCCCGCGGTGAGCACGGCGGCCGCGGCGAGGGTGGCCGCGATGCACCAGCCGTTCACCCGGTCCGGGCCGTGCCGGTCGACCCAGCGGCCGGCGGCCGGGGCGCAGAACATGCTGGCCGCGCCGATCAGGGCCAGCAGGCCGACCGCCTGGGCGCCCATCCGGTAGTGGGGCCCGGTGAGCACCAGGGCGAGTGCCGTCCAGGCGGCGCTGAACCCGGCGAAGAGGGTGGCCTGGTAGAGCGCGGAGCGGCGCAGGGCCGGCTCGGTGCGGAGCATCCGTACGGTGTCCGCGAGCAGCGCCGGGTACCGCTCGCGGGTGGCGGGCGCGGTGCTGGGCAAGGCCAGGGCGAGGACGAGCGCGAGCAGGCCGGTGAGCCCGGCGGCGACCAGGTAGGGGGCGCGCCAGCCGAGGTGGTCGCCGAGCACGCCGCCGAAGGTGCGGGCCAGCAGGATCCCGCCGATCAGGCCGCCCTGGAGGGTGCCGATCACGGCGCCGCGCCGGTCGGGTGCGACCAGGCCGGCCGCCAGGGGCAGCAGCAGTTGCGGGACGACCGTGGCCAGGCCGACGACGGCACCGGCGGCGAGCAGGAGACCGCTGCTCGGGGCGAGCCCGGCGGCGAGCAGTGCGCAGCCCGTCACGGCCAGCAGCACGCTGATCAACGGGCGGCGGGGCAGCCGGTCGCCGAGCGGGACGAGCAGGAAGATCCCGGCGGCGTAGCCGAGTTGGGTGACCGTGGCCACGCCCGCCGCCGCGCCCGGCGCGATGCCGAAGCCGTCGGCGACGAGCGGGGCGAGGGCCTGCGGGAAGTAGACGTTCGCCACGCTGACGCCGCAGGCCAGCGCCATCACCAGCGGCATCCGCCGACCCAGCTCGGCGGGCGGCGACGGAACGGGCGCAGGTGGGACGGGCGCACGCGAGGTAGGCGCGGGCGAGGCGGGCACGAGCGAGGTAGGCGCGGGCGGACCGGTCCTGGGCATCACCACTCCATTCGAACGAACCAGTTGGTTCGGAAGCTCGGGGAGAGCGTCGCAGACCGCCGCGGGATCGTCAAACGAACCGGTTCGTTACCATCGCTCCATGGCCTACGACTCGACGGCGACCAAAGAGCGGATCCTCACGGCGGCGGCCGCCGAATTCGCCGCCCACGGCGTCGCCGGCGCCCGGGTGGACCGCATCGCCGCCCAGGCCCGGGCCAACAAGCGGGCGATCTACGACTACTTCGGCGACAAGGACAAGCTCTTCGCCGCCGTCCTCGAACGCCTGATGGCCGACCTCGCCGAGGCCGTCCCGCCCGGCGACGACGACCTGCCCGCCTACGCCGAGCGCCTCTTCGACTACCACCGCGCTCACCCCGAGGCGCTGCGGCTGCTCATGTGGGAGGCCCTCGAACTCGGCGACGGGCCCGTCCCCGGCGAGGAGGCCCGCACCCGCCACTACCAGGACAAGCTCCAGGCCGCCCAGGGCAGCGGCGACCCCCGCACCCGCCTGTTCTTCGCCCTCGGCCTGGTCGGCTGGAGCCTGGCCATGCCCCAGCTCCGCCGCATGGTCCTCGGCCCCGACCACAGCCTGGACGAGCTCCGCTCCGACATCGCCCGCGCCGTCGGGACCCTCCCCGCCCCGGGCACGCCGGCCGAGCAGGCGTAGCCCGGCGCCCAACCCCCGCAGCGGGCCGCTGGGACGATCTTCGCCGCCCCGCCCCGCCCTCACTTCGACACCGCACCACCCGGTGTCGCCCGCCGGGTGACCTTCACGCCGGGCAGCGGGGCGGCGGCCGAGGTCCGGACCGACGACGGTGGGGCGCCGCAGCGGTGCGGGGCGCGGGGGGCCGGGGTGAGCTGCCAACACCCCCTGAAACGGTCGGAGTTGTGCACTCCGATCGCGCGGTGGAAGCCGAAGGCGGCCGCCGCGAGCAGCAGTACGGCGGTGACGGTCAGCAGGATGCGGGCGCGCACGGACAACCCGGCGGTCGGCACGGACAAGGCCACTCCCGGTCTCGATTTCACCGGAATGGTCTCAACCAATCGCCGAACTCCGCAGCGATTCGGGCAAGTTGCCTGTCAGGTCCAGCTCAGGTCCAGCTCAGCGGCAGGGTCGGTCACGGCCGCGGCCGGCGGCGGCCGCACCCCGGACGGGGGAAGGGCAAGGGGCCCGCCCGGACTTCTCCGAGCGGGCCCCCTCGGCTTTCTCCCGTCGTCAGCCGACGGTGACGGTGAACGGACCGGCCAGCACCGAGTAGCCGTCGTTGGCCAGGAGGTACGCGTCGTACCGGCCCGCGCCGCCGAGCTTGCCGCTGGCGAACGTGAGGGCGCCGCTCTGGTTCGGGGCGTAGGACCAGGTGAGCGAGGAGCGGGAGCCCGGGGTGACGCCCGCCGGGTAGAAGCCGATCCAGTTCTTGGCACCGGCCTGGGCGGCGGTGGGCAGGGCGTAGCGCAGGGTGAGGTTGCCGCCGGCGGCAACCGCGTTGAGGTCGCCGGTCAGGGTCGGGCCGGTCGCGGTGGACGGCGCGAAGGCGGCGTTCAGCGGCGTCGCGTAGGTGTCGTTGGCGGTCAGGCCGGGCAGCCCGAGGGCGGACTCGAAGGTCCGGCCGATGCTGTAGTGGTCGTAGTGCAGCGGGCTGCTGGTCCCGGCCGGAACGGTGCCCTGGGAGCCGACGACGACGGTGGCCAGGTGGTTGTAGCCCTCGTTCTGGCTCTCGTCCCAGGTCAGCACGAGCAGCGAGCGCTGCTGGGTCCAGGCCGGGGAGGACAGCACCGGGGCGAGGGTCTGCTGCAGCCAGCCGTCCTGGGTCTTGAGGCTGGTGGCGCTGCCGTTGCCGGAGGCCTCGCCGTCGTAGTAGTCGTCGGCGGCGATCCAGGAGAAGTTCGGCGTGGTGGCCGCCGACTTGAGGTCGGTGGTCAGCTGCGAGGTGTCGAACAGGTGGGCCGCGCAGCGGGCCGGGTTGCCGCTGATGTCGGTGTAGTTGATGAACGGCGCGTCGTCGGGCATGTAGGAGCTGTCGTAGGCCTTGGTGGTGTTGCAGGGCGTGCCCATGCCCTGCTCGTAGGCCTTCCAGGTCTTGCCGGCGTCCTCGATGGTGTCGCCGAGGTTGCGCTGCGGGGAGTTGATGTTGGGCCAGTAGGTGGCGCCCTTGGTGTAGGTGTCGCCGCCCGCGATCGCCAGGTAGTTCTCGTCGCTGGGGTGGTAGACACCGTGCGAGTCGGTGAGGGTGGCGCCCTGGGACATCAGGCTGTGGATGAACGGGGTGTCCGCCGGGTCGTTCATGATCTGGGCGTAGTCGGTGTTCTCCATCATGACGGTGAACACGTGGTCGTAGCCCGGCACTCGGGAGGCCGGCGGGGCGATCGGCGCGGGCGCGGCGACCGGGGTGTCGAGGGTGAGCGAGAGGTTGTCCAGGTAGCCGGTCTCGTTCGTGGTGGAGAGGAACTGCACCTCGACCTGGATCGAGCGGGTCCCGGCCGGGACGGCGCCGGTGGCGTTGCGGGAGAGGAACTTGGTGCCCAGGCCGCGGTCGGTCGCGGAGACGGTGGGCAGCTTGGCGGTGGCGCCGAGCGGGTTGCCGCCGGCGTCCTGGAAGTGCAGGCTCACCGCGGCGTAGCCGCCGTACGTGGTCCAACCGCCCAGCCAGCCCGCCAGGTTGTAGTGCACGCCGGCGCCGTCGATCGCGGTGGCCGCCGAGGAGACGTCGACGGTCTGGCTCATCGAGCCGTCCCCGAAGTTGCCCGGTGCGAAGAAGGCCTTGCCGGCGGTCTGCCCGTCGCCCGGCAGGCCGAAGGAGCCGACCGTGGAGCACATCACGTCGATCCCGCCGGCCTGGACGGTCCAGCCCGGGACGGTGGTGGCAGCGCTCCAGTCGTTGGTGCAGTAGCCGCCGGCCTCGGCGTCGCCGTTGACGATCAGGTTGCCGCTGCCGCCCGCCGCCTGGGCGCCGGCGGGGGCGCCGACGACCAGTGCGCCGACGAGCGGGAGGGTGGCGAGCAGTCCGCCGAAGGGGCTCCAGCGAAGTCGCATGGGGGGTACCTCGTCCCGTGTGGTTGCGTGAGGGTGGGTGCCCGGTGGCGGTGCACCACGGGCGGGACACAGAAGTACCGGTTCCGCGCCGCCCGGGGAAGGGCGCGCGGGCGAACACGGGCCGAACTTGGTCAGACAACTTCGCGCAGCGGGCCCCGCACCGCCCTCCCGGGAGCGGCCGACGGACGGTCCGTCGCAGCTCCGGGGGGGGCGGTCGGGGCCCGGTGGCCTCGCGCGCAGGACGTCAGGAACGGGACGCCGAGAAGCGGGCCTCAGGAACGGGACACCAGGAACCGGACGTCAGGAACTGGACGTCAGGAACGGGTGAAGGTCCCGAGGCCGTCCACGTCCAGCTGCTCGACGACCACCTTGGCGGCCCGCCCGTCGCCGCCGACCGTGAAGGTCACCCCGGACAGGCCGACCGCGTTCTCGCCCTTGCTGGCGAAGCTGAACACGTCGCCGTCGAAGTGCGTCAGCGGGTACCGCAGCCCGGCGGGCCCCACCGTCATCACCAGCCCGCCGTCCTGCTCGCCGACGGTCAGCGGCCCGTAGTAGCCGCTGCCGTACGTCCCGGTGTAGGCGGAGTTCGGCTTGGCCGGGGCGGCTCCGGCCGGGGGCTTGGCGTAGTCGGTCTTCGAGACGGGGCTCGCCGCGGCGGCGGGGACCACCTTGCCGAGGAAGGACAGCCAGTCGACCGTCTCGCGACCGTTCTGGGCGAGGTCGAAGAACTCCTCGGCGACCGCCTCCGGGAGGCCGGTCGGCTGGCCGTTGGTCAGCACCACGATCCCCAGCTGCTCGGAGGGCAGCAGGGTCACCGTGGTCGCCGCGCCCAGCTCGAAGCCGCCGGAGTGGTTCAGCCGCAACCGCCCCTCGGGGTCGGTGTTCACGTTCCAGCCGAGGCCGTAGAAGCCCGCGGTGGCGGCCGGCGCCCTCGGCGGGCTGTTGACGTAGTGCGGGGTGCGGGTCTCGTTCAGGGCCGCCGGGTCGATCACCGCCCGGCCCTCGAACTTCCCGTCGGCGAGCTGCAACCGCATCCAGCGGGCGAGGTCCTGCACGGTGGAGCTCACCCCGCCGGCCGGGGACTGCGAGTCGGCGTTCTCGGTGGTGCTGACCTGCCAGCCGCCGTCCGTCTTCACGTGCGGCGCCGCCTTGTTGCCCGCGGCGTCGTAGTCGGAGCGCCGGGAGCTGGTGGAGCCCATCCCCAGCGGCTTGTAGAGGACGTCCGCCGCGAGGTCCTCCCAGGCCACCCCCTTGGCCTTGGCGACGGCCACCGCCGCCTCGGTCAGGCCGTAGTTGGTGTAGGCGTAGGTCGCCCGGAACGGGCTGAGCGGCTGGTCGCGCAGGTGCTGGACGATGTAGTCGCGCTGGTAGCCGAGGTCCTCCAGCAGGTCGCCGGCGTGGTCGGGCAGGCCGCTGCGGTGCGAGAACAGGTCGGCGATCGTCACGTGGTCCGTCACGTACGGGTCGGCCAGCGCGAAGCCCGGGTCGTGGGAGGTGACCGGGTCGTCCCAGGTGGCGACCTTCTGGCCGACCGCCCCGGCGACCACCGTCGAGGAGATCGGCTTGGAGACCGAGGCCAGCTGGAACACGGTGTCCGGGTCCACCTGGTCGGGCTTGCCGAGCTGCCGGACGCCGAAGCCCTTCGCGTGGATCACCTTGTCCTGGTACACCACGGCGACCGCCACCCCGGGGACGCCGGTCTTCGCCATGGCGTCCTGCACGTAGCCGTCGATCCGGCCCACGGCGGAGTTCACCTGCTGGTCCGTCAGCTGCGGCGCCGGCTGGGCGGGCGGCGCGGTGGCCGGGGCGGAGGAGGGCGCGGCGGAGGGGGACTGCGTGGGCGCGGCCTCGGGGTCGGTGGCGGCCGCCGAGGTGCACCCGGCGAGCAGCGGGCCGCTCAGCAGCAGGGCCGCCAGCGCCGGTGCGCCCACGGCCCGGCCGGGGCCGTGGGCGGTGCGGCGGGCTGCGTGGTCGCCTGCGTGGCGGGCTGCGCCGTGACGATCCATCGGGGTCCTCCCTCGTCAAGGCGGCGCGGCTCCAGGTCCGTCGGTGCCGCCGTCCGCCGTACGGCGGGAGTGTGAACGGCTCCACGCGCCCCAGGCGGCCGCCGCGCGCTGTCCCCCACGGAATCCACCCGTCCGGCGGCGGGCTGCGGCACAGCACCGGAAGCTCCGGGCCGCCGAGGGTCTGGTCACGCGTGCCCGGGCCTGCCAAGCTCTCAGGCGCCAACTGGCCCGAACGATCAGGAGAACGACGGATGCGACTGCTCGGACCGATACGGTCCCTGTCCCGCTGGCTCACGGTGGCGGCGCTGATCCTGGGCGGCCTGACCCTCGCGGTCGCCCCGGCCGCCCAGGCGGCCCAGCCCGCCCGGACCGTACCGGCCTCGCAGACCTCGCAAGCCTCGCAGACCTCGCAGGCCTCGCCGCAGGCCGCCGGCACGACGACGATCTGCGGCTACACCCCGGTGCCCACCGGCTGGGTGATCGTCAGTGAGCAGTGGTCCGGGTGCAGCGGCTACGGGCTGTTCACCATCGCCGACGCCTCGGCCCTGACCTCCGTCCAGGCCTGCTCGAACGGGCCGGTCCCGAGCGGCTGGGTGATCACCGCGATGCAGAGCGGTGCCGGCACCTGCGGGAGCTACCCGCTGTACTCGCTGCTCAAGGTCACCACCCAGACCGTCCTCCAGGACTGCGGGCAGTCCCCGATCCCGCCGGGCTGGGTGATCACCGCGATCCAGACCGTCTCCCCGGCCTGCGGCACCTACAGCACGTACACCCTCGTCCCGCTGGGCGACCGGACCAGTGTCCAGGCCTGCGGCAACTGGCCCGTGCCCACGGGGTGGGTGATCACCGCGATGCAGGACGGCGCGGGCTGCGGCAACTACCCGCTGTACTCGCTGCTCAAGGTCACCACCCAGACCACCCTCCAGGACTGCGGACAGTCCGCCCTCCCCAGCGGCTGGGTGATCACCGCCATCCAGACCACCTCCGCCGCCTGCGGCACCTACGGGACGTACACCATCGTCCAGTTGTCGAACCAGAGCAGCATCCAGGCCTGCGGCAACTCGCCCGTGCCCACCGGCTGGGTGATCACCTCGACCCAGAACGGCGCCGGCTGCGGCAACTACCCGCTGTACTCGCTGCTCAAGGTCACCACCCAGACCACCCTCCAGGACTGCGCGCAGTCCGCCGTCCCGGCGGGCTGGGTGATCACCGCGGTCCAGAGCAACTCCTCGCTCTGCGGCACCTACGGGACGTACACCATCGTCAAGGTCACCGACCAGACCAGCATGCAGGTCTGCGGGCCCTCCACGATCCCGGCCGGCTGGGTCGTCAGTCGGCAGGGCTCCGGCGCCCAGTGCGGCGTCTACGTCGTCTACACCATCACCAAGTCGGCCTGATCCGACCGCAGTTCGGACTCCCTCCTGCCCCGTCCGGGGCAGGAGGTTCACCACCGGATGCCGGCCGCCACCGGCAGGTGGTCGCTGCCGTCGTCCGGCAGGACCCGGGAGTAGGTCGCCGTCACTCCGCGCAGCAGGATCTGGTCGATCCGCACCATCGGGAAGGAGGCCGGGTAGCTGAATCCGAAGCCGTCCCCGGCCGTGTCCTGGGCCGAGCGCATCCCGGCGGTGAGGCCGGCGAGCGCGCGGTCGTCCAGGGTGCCGTTCAGGTCGCCGAGCAGCAGCGCCCGCTCGCTCCGGTCGGCGGCGAGGGAGCGGCCGAGGGCCTGCACGCCGATGTCGCGGGAGGCCGTCCAGAAGCCGGTGGCGGGGGTCACCCGGACGGACCCCAGATGCGCCACGTAGACGGTCAGCGGCCCCCGGGCGGTGGTCACCGTGGTGCGCAGCGCCCGGTTCTCAGCCAGGTCGCGGGCGGCCGGCGCGCGCTCCGCCAGCGGGCCGTAGTCGATCACGTCGATCGGCTCGGCCCCGCCCAGCGGCAGCCTGCTCCAGAGGCCGACGGTGCCCAGCACCACGTGGTACGGGTACGCCGCCGCCAGCCCCTGCTCGTACGCGCCCGCCGCCTGCGGGGTGAGCTCGACCAGGGCCAGCAGGTCCGCGCCGGAGCCGGCCAGGTGGCGTGCGGTGGCGTCCGGGTCCGGGTTGTCGGCGTTCACGTTCTGCTCGGCCACGGTGAGGTCGCCGCCCGGGCGGGACTTGTCAAGGAGTAGGCCGCCGAAGAGGTTCAGCCACGCCGCGACCGGGAGCAGCAGCGCCAGCACGGCGGCGGCGGACCGCCGCCACAACGCGGCGGCCAGCAGCAGCGGGACGAACAGGCCGAACCACGGCAGGAGGTTCTCCACCAGGCTGCCGAGGTGCCACCCGGCGTTCGGGACCTGCGCGTGCAGCAGCAGGAGCAGGCCGAGCAGCAGCGCCAGCGCGGTGAGGACCGGCCCGCGCTGCCAGGGCTCCGGCCGGGCGGCGGCGCGGAGCACCCGGAGCACCCGGAGCGGCGCCGCGCGCGGGGCGCCGGGCTCCCCCGGCTCTGCGGTCGGCTCCCCGGGTCCTGCGGTCGGCTCCGGCGTCCGCTCCGGCGTCCGCTCCGCACGGTCGTGCGTGGCCGTTCTCGTCCTGCCCTGCTCGTGGTTCATGCCGCCAGTCAACGCAACGGTCCGTTGCCCCGGCGTATGCGTTTTCCGATACGCGGACGATAGGTGCCGGCTCGTAGCATCGGGGGATGCGAGTGCTGATCGTCGAGGACGAGCTCTACCTGGCCGAGGCCATCCGGGACGGTCTGCGGCTGGAGGCGATCGCGGCCGACATCGCGGGGGACGGGGACACCGCGCTGGAGTTGCTCGCCGTCAACGCCTACGACATCGCCGTCCTCGACCGGGACGTCCCCGGGACCTCCGGGGACGAGATCGCCCGGCGCATCGTCGCCTCCGGCAGCGGCCAGCCGATCCTGATGCTCACCGCGGCCGACCGGCTCGACCAAAAGGCCTCCGGGTTCGAACTGGGCGCCGACGACTACCTCACCAAGCCCTTCGAGCTGCGCGAACTCGCGCTCCGGCTCCGGGCCCTGGACCGCAGGCGCGGCCACAGCAGGCCGCCGGTGCGGGAGCTCGCGGGCCTGCGGGTGGACCCGTTCCGGCGCGAGGTCCACCGGGACGGCCGGTTCGTCGCACTGACCAGGAAGCAGTTCGCCGTGCTCGACGTCCTGGTCGCCGCGGAGGGCGGCGTGGTCAGCTCCGAGGAGCTGCTCGAACGGGCCTGGGACGAGAACGCCGACCCGTTGACGAACGCCGTGCGGATCACCGTCTCGGCCCTGCGCAAGCGGCTCGGCGAGCCGTGGATCATCGCCACCGTGCCGGGCGTCGGCTACCGCATCGACGCGCCGCCGCCCGGCTCCGGCTCCGGCACCGGCTCCGCATCCGGCTCCCGCTCCGGGCCCGAGGGCGGCGGGCCGCGTGGGTAGGGCGCCCGGGCCGAGCGTCCGGCTGAAACTCACCCTCAGCTACGCCGGGTTCCTCATGGTCGCCGCGGTCCTGCTGCTCACCGCGGTCTGGCTGTTCCTGCTCCGCTACGTCCCCGACCGGGCGTTCCTCATCCCCGGCTCCACCGACCTCCCGACCCGCGGGGTGTTCCCGGTCCGCTCCAACCTGCTGCGCGTCTTCGCCCCGCGGGCCGCCCTGGTGCTGGCGTTCCTGCTGGTGTTCGGCCTGGTCGGCGGGTGGATCCTGGCCGGCCGGGTCCTGGCCCCGCTGAGCCGCATCACCGCCGCCACCAGGCTGGCCTCGACCGGATCGCTCGCCCACCGGATCCGGCTGCCGGGCCGCGCGGACGAGTTCCGCGAGCTCGCCGACGCCTTCGACACCATGCTGGACCGGCTCGAAGCCCACGTCGGCGCGCAGCAGCGGTTCGCCGCCAACGCCTCGCACGAGCTGCGCACCCCGCTGGCCACCTCCAAGGCGCTCCTCGACGTCGCCCGGAGCGATCCCGACCGGGACCCCGGCGTGGTCATCGACCGCCTCCACGTCGTCAACGCCCGGGCGATCGAACTCACCGAGGCGCTGCTCCTGCTCAGCCGGGCCGGCCAGCGCTCCTACACCCGGGAACCGGTCGACCTGTCCCTGCTGGCGGAGGAGGCGGCCGAGACCCTGCTGCCGCTCGCGGAACGGCACGGCGTCACCGTGGAGACCTCCGGCGCCGCCGCCCCCACCACCGGCTCCCCGGCGCTCCTGCTCCAGCTGACCGTGAACCTGGTGCACAACGCGATCGTCCACAACCTGCCCGCGGGCGGCACCGTACGGGTCGGCACCCGGGTCCGCCCGGGGGCCGCGCTGCTCGTCGTCGAGAACACCGGCGAGCCGCTCGCCCCGGAGCTGGTCGCGACGCTCACCGAGCCGTTCCAGCGCGGCACCGGGCGCGTCCGCAACCACCACGCGGGCGTCGGGCTGGGCCTGGCGATCGTCCGGTCCATCGCCGAGGCCCACGACGGGACACTCACCCTCGGCCCGCGCCCGGGCGGCGGGCTGCGCGTCACGGTGGAGCTGCCCGCGCCGCCCTGACCGGGCCCGGGCACCTGGGCACCTGGGCACGGCCACCCTGGTACGGGCGCGACCGGCCGGGGGCGGTCACCTGAGTGCGGCCACCCGGTCGTCCGTGCCGAAGGTGCGGCGGTAGGAGGCGGGCGAGATGCCGAAGGCCGCCCGCATGTGGGCGCGCAGGGAGTTCGCGGTGCCGAAGCCCGCCCGGTGGGCGACCAGGTCGATGGGCAGGTCCGTGGTCTCCAGGAGCTGCTTGGCCAGTTCGAGCCGCTGGGCCGTGAGCCACTGGACCGGCGTCATGCCGACCTCGTCGCGGAAGCGCCGGGTGAAGGAGCGCAGGCTCATCCGGGCGTGCTCGGCGAGCCTGGTGAGCGGCAGCGGCTCGTCGAGGTGGGCGAGCGCCCAGGCCCGGGTGGCGGTGGTGCCCGCGATGGTGGGGTCGGGGACGGGACGGTCGATGTACTGGGCCTGCCCGCCGTCCCGCCACGGCGGCACGACGCACATCCGGGCGACCCGGTTGGCGGTGGCCGCACCGTGGTCGCGGCGGATCAGGTGCAGGCAGAGGTCGACGCCCGCGGCCACCCCGGCGGAGGTGAGCACGTCGCCGTCGTCGACGAAGAGCACCTCCTCGTCGACCTTGACCGTGGGGTAGGCCCGGCGGAACTCGGGGGCGAGGTTCCAGTGGGTGGTGGCCGGCCGGCCGTCGAGCAGCCCGGCCGCGGCGAGCACGTAGGAACCGGAACAGATCGACACCAGCCGGGTGCCGGGGCGGATCCGGGCGACGGCCGCCGTGACCTCGGGCGGCAGCGGGCCACCGGTGCCCAGCTCGGGCATCGCATGGGTGGGCGGGATCACCACGGTGTCCGCCGCGGCCAGGGCCTCGGGCCCGGCGGCGGGCTGCACGGTGAAACCCGCGTCACTGAGGACGGCCGCCCCGTCGGCGGTGCAGACCGTGACCTCGTAGAGCCGGCGGCCCTCGGCGTCCTCCGCGCTGCCGAACACCCGGGAGGGGATGCCCAGCTCGAACGGCGGGACCCCGGGCAGGGCCAGCACCGCGACCCGGTGCGGATCGGGCGCCAACGGCGCCGGGTCCGAGCAGTTCCGCGGGGCCTCCGGCCGGATCCTTGCCATGGCCAGATCCTGTCACACAGTGGCCGGACGGCCAACCCCGCGCTGGTGCCGGGCACGGAATGGTTGACCTCGTTGCGCCGGGCAGGCCCGGCAGTGGAACGGATCGACCGGATCCGACGAGAGCAAGGCGTACGGACATGCGTGCAGTCGTGGTGGAGCAGTGGGGCGGCCCGGAGCAGCTGGTGGAGCGGGAGGTCGCGCGGCCCGAGCCGGGGATGAACGAGGTCCTGGTGAAGGTGCACGCGGCCGGGGTGAACCCGGTGGACTGGAAGACCAGGGCGAGCGGGGCGCTCATCGGGTGGGGCGAGGTGCCGGCGGTCGGCTGGGACGTCTCCGGCACGGTGGAGGCCGTCGGCCCCGGGGTGAGCAACCACCGCCCCGGCGACGAGGTCTACGGCATGCCGCTGTTCCCGCGCCAGGCGGGCGGCTACGCCGAGTACGTCGTCGCCCCGGCCCGGCACCTCGCCCCGAAGCCGGCCGGCCTGTCGCACGTGGAGGCGGCGGCGCTGCCGCTGGCCGGGCTGACCGCCTGGCAGGCCCTGGTCGACGCCGCCGACGTGCGCCCCGGCGAGCGGGTGCTGGTGCACGCGGCGGCCGGTGGCGTCGGCCACCTGGCGGTCCAGATCGCGAAGGCGCGCGGCGCGTACGTCATCGGCACGGCCAGCGCGGGCAAGCACGACCTGCTGCGCGAGCTGGGCGCGGACGAGGTGGTCGACTACCGCGAGGTCCGCTTCGAGGAGGCCGTGTCCGACGTGGACGTGGTCCTCGACGGGCTCGGCGGCGAGACGGCCGCACGGTCCCTGAAGGTGCTGCGTCCCGGCGGCCGGCTGATCACCCTCCCCGGCCCGGGCGACGTCCCCGCGGCACAGGAGGGCGTCAGCGCGAGCTGGGTCCTGGTCGAGCCCGACCACCTGGGCCTGCGCGAGCTCACCGCCCTGGCCGAGCGGGGCGCACTGCGGCCCGTGGTCGAGGCCGTCCTCCCGCTCGACCAGGCCGCGAAGGCCCATGAGCTCGGCGAGCAGGGCCGCACCACCGGCAAGATCGTCCTGACCGTCGCCTGACGGTCCCGGCACGGCGGCGGTGACGGCCGGACAGGGCCTACACCTCCGGCCCGTACGCGCCGAGGCCGTGGCAGACCAGGCCGTCGCGGAAGGTGAGCACCTCCGCGACGGCCCGGCCGCGCTCGTTGCGGTAGTTGATGACGAGGGTGTCCACGGAGGCCCGGACGTCCTCGACGGTGAAGTGCAGGTCGGGCAGGTGCTGGAGGCCCTTGCGCCAGTAGACGCGCAGGGCCTCCTTGCCGCGCACCTCGCCGGACGGGTCGCCGATCAGCTCGACGATCCGGGGCGAGGCGAAGACGACGTCCTCGGTGAAGTGGGCGAGGATGCGCTCCAGGTCGTGGGAGTTCCAGGCGGCGGCCCAGTCCTGGGCGAAGCGGGTGGCGAAGGCGTGGTCCATGGCCCGGACGCTACGACAACTCCCGCTCCCCCGGCCGTGGTTTCCACGATCCGGTCAGGCCCCCTGCGCCAGCAGCGGCACCCGCACCTGGTTGAACCCGTAGTAGACGGCCAGCAGTCCGTGGACGGCGAGGGCCGCCGGGGCGGAGAGGAAGGCCAGCGCGACGGTGAGCGGGTAGACCACCAGGCCCAGTTCGAACCGCCAACGGGCGGCCCGGGCCGCCGGCACGTCCACCTGCTCGTCGAAGCAGCGGCCGGTGCGCGTGACGTGGTTCCAGAAGGCGGAGAACAGCACCGCCTGACCGACCATCACCGCGCCGTACACGGCCGCCGCGACGTTCGCCGCCGAGCCGTTGCGCAGGTTCTGCGCGACCACGGCGGTCGGGAACGGCAGCACGGAGATCAGCATGAGCAGCAGCAGGTTGAGGAACATCAGGGTGCGGTCGACCCGGGCGAGGTGGGCGAACAGGGTGTGGTGGTTGACCCAGACCACCCCGATCACCAGGAAGCTCACCACGTAGGCGAAGTAGGACGGCCACTGCGCCCCGAGCGCCCGCCACAGCTCCGCCGCCCCGTGCGCCTGCGGGATCTTGATCTCCAGCACCAGCAGGGTGATCGCGATCGCGAACACCCCGTCGCTGAACGCCTCGATCCGGCCCGTGTCCCTGGTCTCCACCGGGCGAGCATCTCAGCCGGGCGGCCGCACCCCGCCGCGCAACGCGCCGGGAGCACCGGCGCGCCGGTCAGCCGGTCACTCGGCCGCGGGGGCGGGGGCGGAGGCGGGGGCGGGGGTGAAGAACTCGACCATCCGGTCGAGCCCGTGCTCGCCGAACATCGACTCCAGGCTGGCGGCGGAGTCCGCGGCGGACGCCTCGGCGCGCGGGAACAGGGCCGTCTCGTAGGCGGCCAGCGCGGCCGCGGTGTCGCCGGGGTGGGCGACCAGGGCCGCGGCGAGTTCGGCGCCGTCGAGCATGGCCAGGTTGGCGCCCTCGCCCGCGAACGGGGACATCAGGTGGGCGGCGTCCCCGAGGAGCGTCACCCCCGGGGTCGGCTCCCAGCGGTGGCCGACCGGCAGGGCGTGGATGCGGCGCGGGGTGAGGGTGTCCGCGTCGGCGACCAGGGCGCGCAGGTCGTCGTGCCAGCCGTCGAAGCGGGCGAGGACGCCGGCCCGGGCGGCGGGGAGGTCGGTGAAGTCGACGGTGTCGAGCCAGCCCTCGTCGGCCCGCACGGCGGCGTAGACGTGGAGGCTGCCGTCGCTCTCCCGGTGCGCGAGGAAGCCGCAGCCGCCGCCCAGGCCGAGGAAGAAGCCGCCGCCGATCAGGGCGGCGCTGCGCGGGTGGCGGGCGTCGGCGTCGTGCAGGTCGGCCTCGGCGAAGGAGATGCCGGTGTAGGCGGGCACGGCGTCGGAGAGCAGCGGCCGCACCCGGGACCAGGCGCCGTCGGCGCCGATCAGCAGGTCGGTGGTGACGGTGGACCCGTCGGCGAAGGTCACCTCGTGGCGTCCGCCGTCGAGGGGTCGGACGCCGGTGACCTTGCTCCCCCAGCGGACGGTGCCCTCGGGCAGCGAGGCCAGCAGCAGGTCGCGCAGGTCGCCGCGGTAGACCTCGGGGCGGCCGCCGGTGCCGTCGTCCTGCTCCGCGACGCGGACCACGGTGTCGGGGCCGACCAGACGCATCTCCTGACCGCCCGCGTGGACGAGCCCCAGGAAGTCCTCGTACAGGCCGGCCGCCCGCAGCGCCCGCTGACCGGTCTCCTCGTGGATGTCGAGCATGCCGCCCTGGGACCGGGCGGCGGCGGAGGCCTCCAGTTCGAAGACGACGGCCGGGACGCCGTGGACGTGCAGCACGCGGGCGGCGGTGAGACCGCCGAGACCGCCGCCGATGATCGCGATGGGGTGGTGGGTGCTCATGGGTGCCTCCTGAGGACTGGCCGGACTCCTCCACGGTAACGAACATGTTCGTTCCGAACAAGTTCGTCCATGGGCGTGCCGACGCCCGGCACCCCGGACAACCGAGGCCCCGGGTGGGCGGGGCGCCGGACGGGAGGGTTCAGCCCTCCGCGTCCGGGACCGGCGTCCCGGTGATGCCGTTGACCAGCACGTCAAAGCCCCAGCGCAGGCGCTGCTCGGCCGAGCCGCCGACCAGGACGGGCATGTGCGCCCGGATCGCCGGGTGGGTGTCCTCGTCCACCGTCCGCAGGGCCCGGGCGGTGGCGCTCCAGGCCTCGTCGGACGCCGGGTCCTGGGCCTGGGTCGCGTGCTCGGCCGCCGTGGCGGTGGCGTCCTGGAGCAGCTTGTCCACGCCCCAGGCGACCTGCTCCCGGGGGGCGCCGCTGCGGGACAGCAGGCTGAGGACGCACTCCACCAACCGCAGGTAGTTCTCGCCGCTGGGCCGCGCCACGACGGCCGAGCGGGCGAGCTGGGGGTGCGCGAAGAGCACGGCGGTGTAGGAGGCCAGGACGGCGCGGAGCCGCTCGCGCCAGTCGTCCCCCTCGACGGCCGCGGCGCCGTCGGGGCGCCCGCCGGTCAGGTCTACCTCCCCCAGCAGGGCGTCCAGGACGGCGGCGTGCAGCTCGGCGGTGTTGGCCACGTAGACGTACAGCGAGGCCGGGCCGGTGTCCAGCTCCGCGGCCAGGCGGCGCATGGTGACCTTCTCCAGCCCCTCCGCCCGCATGACCCGTACGGCGGTGTCGACGATCCACCGACGGGACAGGGCGGGCTTCGCCGGGCGCTCCCGGCGGCTGATCGGCTCTCTTCTCGCGGTCATCCCCCGATCGTAACGAACGCGTTCGGGGCGGCCCGGGCCCGTCCGGACACCGATCCGCCCCGGTGCATGGAAGGGCGATTACGGGGCAAACGGAGACGAACAGCGGCGACGGAGCCACGTCGCCGACGGACGAGGGACCACGGGAGGACCGGATGAGCAGCCTGTCGAACAAGGCGCAGGATCTGACCGGCAAGGCCAAGGAGAAGGCCGGGGACGTGACCGGCGACCAGAAGCTCAAGGGCGAGGGCCAGGCCGATCAGGTCGAGTCGAAGGTCAAGCAGGCCGCGGACGACGTCAAGGACGCCGCGCGCGGCGCCGCCGACCGAGTCAAGGGGGCCCTCAAGCGCGACCACTGACGATGGCGCCCCCCGGCGGGAACGAACCCGCCGGGGAGTGCGCGGACGGGGCGAGGAAGGGGAACGACATGGCAGTACTCCTGTTCATCCTGCTCATCGCAGTGGTGTTCGGCTTCGTGGGCGTCCTGGTGAAGGGGCTGCTGTGGCTGCTCCTGATCGGGATCGTCCTCTTCGTGGGCGGCCTGGTGTTCGGCGGCCTGCGGCTCGGCAGCCGCCGGGCCGGCAGGTAGCACGGGCCGACCGGAATCGGGGGGGGGGGGGGGGGGCGCCCCCCCCCCCCCCCCCCCCCCCGGGGGGCTCCGGGGGCGA
>NZ_JBHYGR010000159.1:0-1494 GCF_042738155.1 Kitasatospora sp. NPDC059088
CTGACCTTCCGCTGCCGGGCCGTCGGCGGCGAGGCCCGGGTGAACGACGACGAGTCGCTGGAGGTGGGCTGGTTCGGGCTGGACGAGCTGCCGCCCATTGGCGACATACAACACCACCCGCGGCCCCCCGCCCGGAAGTCCGGGCGGGGCACTCGTTCTCGGTGGGGTCACCGGAGTACGTGACAGTGGAGTGGTCACTCTCCTGGTCCGGGTGGTTCTGGATCGCCACGGCCTCACCAGGGGTCGTGATCCTCTCCCATGCCCAGGCGGTCCGGCCTGACGGGGTGCGGCCGGCGTGGCGCCGATCGTGGCGGCCTTGCGGGCGACGGAACGCATGGGGTTCTCCGGTGGGGTGAGGGGGATCGACGCCGCAACTTGCCGGCCCCGAACCGCCGTTTCGCCACCGTCCTGTCGTCCTCGGGATATCCCGGACCGCCCCGGGAAGAGCCGCCTGGTCGGCCGCGCTTCCGGCGGCCCGGTGCGGTCGAAGCTCAGGCGCTGGCGCTGGCGTTGGCGCGGGCCCGGGGGCGGCCGGGTGCGGGGGTGGGTGTCCCGGGGGTGGGTGTCCCGGTGGTGGCCGGGTGGGGGTGGCGGCGGGCGAGGCGGCAGCCGAGGCAGTGGGGGTGGCCGCCGTTGCGGGCGGTGGGGTCGGGGGTGCGCCAGTGGCGGAGGTGGGGTGGGCGCGGGCCGGTGGGTTTGCCCCAGCCGGCGAGGTGGAGCAGCCAGGCGGCGAGTGCGCCGAGGGCGGTGAGGGCTGCGCCGGCCCAGAGCCCGGGGGGCGAGCCGAGGACGAGGGCCGTGCCGGCGACGGCGAAGCCCGCGGTGGCGAGGGCGGAGCCGGTCCAGCCGGCGACGGTGTGTCCCATGTCGTGGTCACCGTGGGCGCTCATGGATCCTCCTGTGGTGTGAGATGGACGGGTGGCGGTGGACGGCCGGTACCGGTTCGTTTATCTCACGAGATAAGTAACTTAGATGCTAAGGAGATCCTGGGTGAAGGGCAAGCCGCGCCCCCGGGCGACGCCCGAGCAGGCGCTGTACGCGATGGACCGGATGATCGCGTTGGCCCAGTTCGGCCAGCAGGACATCGCCGCCCGGCTCGGGCTCAACGTGACCGACCTGACCTGCCTCGGCTTCGTCATCGAGGCCGCCCTGGCCGGTGAGCCCCTGGCCGCCGGCGACCTCGCCGAGCGCGCCCAGCTGACCACCGGGGCCGTGACCGGCGTCCTCAACCGGCTGGAGAAGGCCGGGTACGCGAGCCGGGAGGCCGACCCCGGCGACCGCCGGCGGGTGCGGGTGGTGATGGCGGACGACGCGCAGCAGCGCATCCTCCAGGTCTACGGACCGTTCTACGAGCGGATCGGCGCGCTGTTCGCCGACTACACGCCGGAGGAGACCGCGGTGATCGCCGACTGGTTCACCCGGGCGCGGGGCGTGCTCGCGGAGTCCCTGGACGAGATCCGGGGCGGGGGGCCGGGGTAGCGGGGCCCCGCCCGC
>NZ_JBHYGR010000159.1:1504-20191 GCF_042738155.1 Kitasatospora sp. NPDC059088
ACGCCGTAGTACGGCATCCCGGCCCGGTGGTCCCGGTCCGATGGTCTCGGTCCCCGGTGGGCGGCCGCACCCCCGTGGCGGCCGCCCGTCCTGCTCGTCAGGGGAGGAACCTGACCTCCGGGAACGTCGGCGAGGGCCCGTCGAGGAGGGCGCTGCGGCGGTGGCGGAGGTGGGCGTCGAAGAAGGCGAGCGGGTAGGACTGCTGGATGCGGGTGGAGCGGTCGGCGGGGAGGGTGCCGACCATCTGCTGGATCTGCTCGACGGGGATGCCGAGCAGCGCGCCGAGTTGGGGCATCAGGACGGCCGCGTCCTCGTAGGAGTTGTGGCGGACGCCGTCGGCCTGGATGTTGAGGTGCCAGCCGCGCAGGTGGTTCCAGAAGGTGACGGCGTCCGGGTTCCGGTCGCGGCCGAACTCGGCGGTGATCATCATGAACGGCCGGTCCAGGTCGGTGACGGTGATCGCCGCCATCGGACCGTCGATGGCCAGGCCGGCCCGGACGCGGCGGTCGGCCATGAGGACGGCGGCGGTGGCCGAACCCCCCTTGGACCAGCCGAACATGCCGACGTCGAGCGGGTCGGGGGCGCCGAGGAGGCCCTCGGGAAGTGCCTTCCCGTCGACGTCGGGGTTGCGCCCGGCGGCGAGTTCCTCGACGCAGTCCAGGACGAAGCGGGCGTCGGCGGCGCAGTCGTTCGGGCCGATCCTGGGGGCGCCCTCGATCCACGGGGTGAGCACCCGGCCGTCGGGGAACTCGGTGAACGCGTCCCAGGTGTGGTCGACGGTGACCACGACGTAGCCGTGGCTGGCGAGTTCCTGGACGATGACGGTGTTGACGGCCCGGTGGGCGTGGGCGCCGTGCGAGTAGACGACGACGGGCAGCCGGTGGCCGGCGCGGTGGCCCGGGCGGTGGACGGGTGCGCCCTGGCGGGCGGCGGTGAGCGGGGCGGCGCTGAGCGGGACCTTGTAGCCGGCGTCGTCCAGGAACGCCTTGAGGGCGCCGTCGCTCAGCCAGGGGGCGAGCGGGAGTTCCTCGGCCGCTCGGGCGGGGTACCAGACGCTGGCCATCAGCTCGCGGTACCGGCCGGGGCCGGCGAACGGGTCCGGCCGGGAGGTGTCGCGCAGGTGCAGGGCGACCGTGCCGATGCGGTGCGGGCCGGTGGGCGCGGGCAGGGTGAGCCGGCCGGGCGTCGGGCTGCCCGGGGTCGGGCCGCCCGGAGTGGTGGGGGCATCGGCCCGGGCGGTGGAGGCCAGACCGAGCGGGGCGGCGGCGCCCAGGGCCAGCGCGGTGCCCAGCATGCGACGGCGGGTCAGTCCGGTGGGGCCGGTGAACGGCGTGGTGTCCATGCGGAGGACGCTGTCACGGGGCGCGGGGGAGCGGCATCAGCCCGCCGGTTGATCTCCGGGCAGGGCGCATTGGTCCACGGGTTTACATCCCCGGGCTGATGCGCGGGCGAGGCCGGAACGTGCCGGAGCCCGGGCGCACGGTGGGTCTCCGTGCGCCCGGGCTCCGGGGTGTCGATCAGCTCTTCCGCCGTGCGGGGAGGCTCAGTTGAGGACCACGACGTCGGTGCGCATCGGCAGGGAACTGCCCCAGGCGATGTCGATCTTGAAGGTCACGATCCCGTTGCCGGGGGCGATGCTCGACACCTGGAAGGCGGCGGCGCCCACGAAGCGGTTCCCGTTGGAGTCGATCTCGGAGGCGGTGATCACGACGGTGGAGTCGATCCCGATGACGTTCCAGGACAGCTGGAGGTTGAACGTCCCGTGCGAGGGGGTCCAGGTCCACCAGGCCCGGTTCACGGTGCCGACGTTGCCGCCGATCGCCGCGAGGTCCTGGCCGTGGCCGGTGGGCTGCGAGTGGCCCGCGATCTGCGGGATCTCGGAGGCGGAGGATTCGACTGCGGTCATGGCGTCACTCCTTGCGCCGGGAGAGCCCCCACGAGCTCTCCGGATGCTTCGAGTGTCGGTCAGTGTGCGGAGCTTCGACAATCACTCGTGAGAGTGAACTCACCTGGAATGTCGGCGAGTTGGCGTGCACAGCGGTCAGGTTTCATTGGGAGGTGTCGACTCGTTGGGGCGGGGGCCGGGTCACTTCTGTTTCTTGACGTCCTCGATGAAGCCCCGGATGCCGTCGATGGTCGCGACCCAGCCGAGGAGGGTGACGAGCCCCCGGCCGATGGCCAGGAGGGCGGAAGCGATGAATTCCATGATGTCCTTCAGCTGTGGTGCTGCTGGGGTCCGGCCGTGCCGGGGCCGTCCCCGCTTTCGGTGATGTACGCGACCTCCCAGGCCCGGAACCTGAGGCGGAAGTTGAGCGAGAGGATCTCGAAGACCGGCGGCAGCTCGCGGCCGTACTCGTAGTACTCGATCATGTCGATGCCCTCGGGCTCGACGTCGGGTATGCCGACCCAGCCGTCGGAACTGACCGAGTCCTGTTCCATGCGCAGTTCGCCGACATCCCGGAACTCCAGCGCGAACGGTCCGTGCCGGTCGTGCCGGAAGTCGACGGTGAGGGTGAGCTTCGGGTGCCCGCCCAGCCGGAATCCCAGCAGCGCGGTGTCGTTGTGGAGGTCCAGGTACCGGCTGCCGGCCTGGAGCTCGATGGTGTGCAGTGGCGGGGACCAGGAGTCCAGGCCGATGAATCGGGCGTGCACGTCAGTTTCCTCGTTCGTGTGCGTTCCGGCGGCGGGAGAACAGCCTTCGGAAGAAGCCTTCCCGGGCCCGGTCGTCGTCCGCGTACCGTTTCAGTTCCGGATGGGCGTCATCGGGCCTGTTGTGCCCGGTGTCGAGATCCTCGCCGCCCGGGGTGGACACCCAGCCGTGGGCGGCCCAGACCGATATGCCGTCGTTCGTCACCTGGACGGTGAAGGGGAATTCGGCGGTGGGCGGCTCCTTGCTGTGCACGACGAACGTGTCGCCGGGCTCCATCCAGAAGTCGCTGCCCTCGGGTTCGAGCATCATTTCCGTGCGCCGGTCGCTACGGTTCTCGATCGCGACCTTGAATTCCACCAGGTGCTCCATTGCGCCAGTTTCGCATGGCACGGTCCGGAAGTTCTCCGGAATCTCGGCGAGTTCGGTGATGGCAGTGGGCGAGCACCGTCTCAGGCCTCGTGCGCGGCGGCCCGAACCTTCTCGATGTCGGCGACCAGGGCTTCCACCCGCCTGTTCACCGTCGATCCCGAGCCGTAACCGGCCAGCATCGGCAGTTGGTCGGACTTTCCGCCGACGAGCACCAGTGCGGGGAGGTCGGAGGAGAGGAGCGTGCCCGGGAGCGTGGCGCATTCCACCCTCTCGATCTCGGACCATTCGTACGACCGTGCCCGGAGCAGTCCCGAGTACTTCAGTCCCTTCGGCCCGAAGGAAACCCCGTACATCGGAGCACGAACTGTCAGGAACAGCGCGGGAACTCCGGTGAGGACGATCGGAATCAGGTCGTCGACCCGGTTGGCGAACGCGGCCGTGGAGACCGCGACCAGGGCGCACACGATCCCGATCAGGAAGTAGACGACTGCCCAGGGACTGCGCCGTTTCTGCATGGTGTTACGCCCGTCACGTTGTGCGCCGGCGCGCCTTCCGGGTTCGGCCGTCGACTCCTCGGGGGCGGGTGTGACCCGGAGGTGCGCCCGAGGGTGTCGTGACATCAGGACTCTCTCAAGGGATGGCCGTGGTTGGTAAAGACTTCTCCAAGTTCGAATGACAATCTCTCATTCCCGGCGGGCCATCCATGGCCGGCTGGGATGAAGATTCCGTAACGGATCGCTCGGCCGGAGCGCTGATTGGTGATGGTTTGTCGAGAAAAGGGGGAAACGGCTGTCGGCCGCCGGACGGCACCGCCCTGCTGACGGGCCCTCGGCTCGTCCGCCTCAGGCCGGCTCGAAGGTGGTGCGCCGGACCAGGGCGCGGGCCTGGGCGCCGTCCATGGGGTGGGCGAAGAGGTAGCCCTGGCCCAGGGGGCAGCCCATGGCGGCGAGCAGGTCGCGTTGGTCGGGGTGTTCGATGCCCTCGGCGATGACCTGGACGCCGAGGGTGTCGGCGATCCGGGTGATGCCCTCGACCAGGGCGTACTGCTGGGCGGAGAGGCCGAGCCCGTCGATGAAGGACTTGTCGATCTTCAGCAGGGAGATCGGGAACTCCCGCAGGTAGGAGAGCGAGGAGTAGCCGGTGCCGAAGTCGTCGATGGCGAGGCCGATGCCGAGGTCGCCGAGGACGGCCATGTCGGCGCGCAGCCGGTCGTCGCGGCGCATCAGGACGGATTCGGTGAGTTCCAGGACGAGGGTGCGCGGGTCGATGCCGGAGGTGTCCAGGGCGTGCCGGACCACGTCGACGAAGCCGGCGTCGCGGAACTGGCGGGCGGAGACGTTGACGTTGACGCGCAGCGGGGGGCGGCCGGTGGCGGAGCGGGCGGCGGAGCTCGCGGAGTGCCAGGCGGCGGCCTCCTCGGCGGCGCGTTCGAGGACCCAGGCCCCGAGCGGGACGATCTGGCCGCTCTCCTCGGCGAGGGCGATGAACTCGTCGGGCAGCACCATGCCGCGCTGGTCGTGCGGCCAGCGGACGAGGGCCTCGAAGGCCACCAGGTCGCCCGTGCGCAGGTCGACGATCGGCTGGTAGTACAGCTGGAAGGCCGATTCGGCGATGGCGGAGTCCAGGTTCTCGTTCATCTCGTGCCGCTCCACCATCCCGGTCTGCAGGGCGGGCCGGTAGTGGCACCACTGGCGGCGGCCGGCCGCCTTCGCCGAGTAGAGCGCGAGGTCGGCGTGGGCCAGCAGCTCGGCGGAGTCCACGCTGTCCTCGGTGGTGGACACCCCGATGCTGGCGCTGACCCGGACGGCGCCGGCGCTGAGCTTGAACGGTTCGGTGAACACCGCGAGCACGCCGGCCGCGATGGTGTCCACGTCGCTCGGGCACGACGCGTCCTCGACCAGGACGGCGAACTCGTCGCCGCCGAGCCGGGCCGCGGTGTCGGAGCTGCGCAGCGCGGTGGAGACCCGCAGCGAGACGGCGACCAGCAGTTCGTCGCCGACCGCGTGGCCCTGGGTGTCGTTGACCACCTTGAAGTCGTCCAGGTCGATGAACAGCACCCCGGTGACGGCGCCGCTGCGCTCGCCGCGGGAGAGCGCGTGGCCGACCCGGTCCTGGAACAGCACCCGGTTGGCGAGGCCGGTCAGCGAGTCGTGGAAGGCCCGGTGGGTCAGCTCGCGCTCCATCTGGCGCTGCTCGGTGACGTCGCGCAGGGTGAGCACCAGGCCGCCGACGGTCGGGTCGTCGCGCAGGTCGGTGTAGCGGACCTCGGCCTCGATCGGGGTGCGGTCCTGGCGCAGCAGCCGCCAGTGCTCGCGCGGCTGGTCGCCGCGGGGCGGCTCGGCGGAGCCGCGCATCCGGGCCAGCGCGCCGCCGACCTCCCGGCTGTCCTCGGGCGGGACGAGGTCGGTCAGCCGGGTGCCGTTCAGGTCGGGGTGGCCCAGGACGCGCTCCGCGGAGGAGGAGGCGTAGCGGATGCCGTCGTCGGCGTCCAGGATCAGGATGACGTCGCTGGCGTTCTGCACCAGGGCGCGGAAGTACAGCTCGCTGTTGCGGCGGGTGACCTCCTGGCTCAGCACCACGCGCTCCACGGCCAGGGCGGCCTGGGCGGCGAGGATCTCCAGCGAGCCCCAGAGGCTGGTCAGTTCCTGCTCGGTGCCGGTGACGACCAGGGCGCCGATGAGCGGGTCTCCGGAGGGGCGTTCGGCCAGCATCAGCGGGCTGACCAGGGCGGCGGGCATGCCGCCGAGGTGGGCGGGGAGGTCGTCGGAGCCGACGGGTAGCAGGCGGGTCTCGCGGTGGGCGGCGAGGCGGGCGAGGGCTTCGCCGTGCTCGTCGTGGTCGCGCTGGTTGGCCCGGTCGTCGTGGTCGTCCCGGTCGTCGTGGTCACGCCGGTCGTCCCGGTCGTCCCGGTCGTGCCCGGTGGTCGGCGAGGCGGCGTCCCGGCGGTCGTCCTTGTGGTTGCCGGCCCGGCGGACGTGCAGCACCCCTGATTCGGTGACCGCGAGCAGGGCGACGTGCCCCCGCTCGGCGGGCATCAGGGTCGCGGCGGCGGACTGGACGGCGTCGGCGACCTCCGCCACGGTGACGGCGGCGGTCAGCCGCGCGCCCGCCTCGCGCAGCGTCCGCTCCCGGGCCACCGCCTCGCGGCGGGCGACCACCACCACGGCCAGCCGGGCCAGCACCAGCAGGTAGAGCAGGGCGGAGAAGGCGCCGATCACGCCCGCGTTGCTGGTGTTCCCGGCCAGGGACTCGATGATCAGCATGCCGGGAGCGATCAGCGAGGCGAGGGTCAGCAGGGTGAGCCGGCCGGCGGAGAGGTCCGGCTGCTGGGTGGGGACGGGCCGGGTCAGCTCGACCATCGAGGGGTGCAGGGCGGCCGCGCCCCAGGCGGTGTAGAAGGCGGCCCAGCCGAGTTCGACCCCGGTGCCGATCCGCCAGGTGCCGTGCAGCTGGATCAGCCCGTAGAGGATGTCGGAGGTGAGCAGGCCCAGGGCGCCGACGGTGAGCAGTTGCAGCGAGCGGGAGTTGCCGCCGCGCGGGGTCAACAGCCGTAGCAGCAGGGCGAGGACGACCACGTCGCCGAGCGGGTAGGCGATCGAGACGGCCTTCTGGATCCAGCTGAGGTCCGGGTTCCGGGCGTACGGGAGGATCAGGTAGATCCAGACCAGCAGGGCCAGGCCGAGGGTGATGATCAGGGCGTCCAGCAGGCCGGCGCGGTCCTGGCGGGCGGTGCGCCAGCGGATGAAGCCGACCAGGCCGACCGCGTAGAGCAGGAACTCGGCCAGGTAGAAGCCGTCGGCGACGGACGGGAACGGGTTGTTCAGGTGCAGGATGTCGAGCTGCAGGGCCTGGACCGCCTCGCCGGTGGTGAAGCTGAGGTTGGCCAGTGCCAGGACGTACCAGGACGTCGGGTGGCGGGGTCGGTTGAGCCGGACGCCGACCACCACGGCGGCGACGCCGCCGAGGCCCATGCCCGTCCACCAGATGATCCGCAGCCCGGGGTCGGCGAAGTAGATGCCGGTGAACAGCACCATCCAGAGCAGGTAACAGACCATCAGGCGTTGTCGCCGGCGAGTCAACGAGGCTACCTCCTCCGCGACACCACCCCGCCGGTCGGGCGGGGGAGTTCGGGCGAGGGCGGGTCTTGCGGACGGCCCTCCGGGGCCGGTCGGCCCACGGGGGAGAGGCGTCCGGCGGGCTGTGCGACGGACGTTGTAGGAGTCCCCTGAGTGCGTATAGTCGGAAATGTCGCACCTCCCAGCATTCTGCCGCTTCAGCACGAGGTCAAGCCGGTGGACGACGCAGTCGACAGCGCACGGGGCGTACGCGCGGATGTGAGGTCCGGGCGTCACGCCGTGGTACGGAACGACGACGGCCAGTACGCGCTCTGGCCGGGGGACTTGACCCTGCCCGACGGGTGGCGCCAGGTGTACGGGCCGGACGGGCGGGAGCAGTGCCGGGCCTGGGTGGAGCGGAACGGGTCGGCCGCGCCGCGGCGCGGCGCCGCCGGTGCCCGGGCCGGCTTCGCGGACACCGTGCACGGACTGTTCCGCACCCGGGCCGCGCACGACCCGTCGGCGGTCGCCGTGGTGAGCGAGGAGGGCACGCTGAGCTACCGCGCGCTGGACGCGCACAGTGACCGGCTGGCGGCCGAGCTGCGGGCCCGGGGGGTGGGGCCGGAGCAGGTGGTGCCGGTCTGCCTGGGGCGCGGGGTGGAGCTGGTGGTGGCCTGGCTGGGGGTGCTCAAGGCGGGCGGGGCCTTCCTGCCGCTGGACCCGGCGCACCCGCAGCGGCGGCTCGCGGGGCTGGTGGCGGACTCGGGGGCGCGGGTGGCGGTCACGGACGGGCACGGGTTCGACGGGGTGGAGCGGGTGGGGGTGGACATCGGCGGTCCGGTGCCGGCCGGGGCGGAGCACGGCGCCACCGACCTCGCCACCCCCGACGACCTCGCCTACCTGATCTACACCTCCGGCACCACCGGCCGGCCCAAGGGCGTCCCGGTCACCCACCGTTCACTGCTGTTCACCCTCGACCGGGTGGTCGGCGCCTACGACCTCGCCCCCGGCGAGCGGGTGCTCCAGCTGGCCGCACTCGGCGCCGACACCGCGCTGGAGCAGGTGTTCTCGGCGCTGCTCGCCGGGGCGACGGTGGTGCTCGGCGGCCGCGACACCTGGGCGCCGACCGAACTGGTCCGCCGGCTGCCCGGGCTCGGCCTGGCGGTCGCCGACTTCACACCCGCGTACTGGCACCACGTGCTCGACCTGCTGCCGCCCGGCGGACCGGCCCCGGCCGGGCTGCGGCTGGTGGTGGTCGGCGGGGACGTGGTGCACGCCGACGACTGCCTGGCCTGCGCGGAGCGGCTGCCGGGCGTACGGCTGCTCAACGCCTACGGCGTGACGGAGGCGGCCGTCACCTCCCTGCACTGCGAACTCACCCCCGGGCTGCTGGACTCCCCGGCCGCCCACGTGCCGATCGGCCGCCCGCTGCCGGGGGTGCGGGTGCACGTGCTGGACGGGCGGCTGCGCCCGGTACGGCCCGGCGAGCGGGGGGAGATCCACCTGGGCGGGCCGGGCCTGGCCCGCGGCTACTGGGGGCAGGCCGGGCTCACCGCCGAATCGTTCCCGCCCGACCCGTACGCGCCGCTGCCCGGCGAGCGGATGTACCGCACCGGCGACGCCGGGCGCTGGCGCGCCGACGGGCAGCTGGAACTCCTCGGGCGCTTCGACGACCAGGTGAAGGTGCGCGGCCACCGGGTCGACCCGGCCGAGATCGAGGCGGTGCTGGCCGGCCACCCGGCGGTGCGGCAGGCCCGGGTCGCGGCCGACGGCAGCGCTCCGGACGGCAGCCGCCTGCTCGTCGCGTACTACACGCTCGGTGACCGGGCGGAGCGGCCGGAGGGGCTGCGGGCGTTCCTCGCGGAGCGGCTGCCGGAGTACCTCGTCCCGGCGGAGTACGTCGCACTGGAGGCCATGCCGCTCACGGCGGCGGGGAAGATCGACCGGCGCGCGCTGCCGCAGGCCCCGGTCCGGGCCGACGTGCCGGCCGTGTCCGCAGGCGAACCGGTCCCGGGCGAACCGGTCCCGGGCGAACCGGTCCCGGGCCGAGCGGCCCCGGGCCGAGCGGGCGAGGGGGAGCCGAGCGCCGTCGAGGCCGCCGTCGGCCACCTCTGGGCGGAACTGCTCGGCGCCGAACTCGTCCGCCCCGACGACGACTTCTTCGCCCTCGGCGGCACCTCGCTGCTCGCCATGGAGATGCTCGCCCGGGCCCGGATGATGTTCGGCCTGGACGTCGGCCACGTCCGCACCCTCACCCGGGCGCTGCTGCGTTCGCCCGTGCTGCGCGACTTCACCGCCGCCCTCCAGGCCGCCCGCAGCGGCACCGCCCCGGGGGAGGCCGCCGTCGACTGGCAGGCCGAGGCCCGGCTCACCCACCCCGTCGGCCAGTCCTGGAGCCCCGCGCCCTCCCGGGCCGAACCCGCCGAGATCCTGCTCACCGGAGCGACCGGCTTCTGCGGCGCCCACCTGCTGCACGAACTGCTCGCCACCACCGGGGCGCGGATCCACTGCCTGGTCCGCGCGCCGGACCAGGAACACGCCTTGGAACGGCTACGCGCCACCCAGCAGCGGTTCCTGCGGCACGACCTGGCGGACGCCCGGGTGGTTCCGCTGGTCGGCGACCTGGCCGCCGAGCGACTCGGTCTGACGGAGCCTCAGTTCGACTGGCTGGCCCGACACCTGGACGCGGTGTACCACCTCGGCGGGCTGGTCAACTTCCTCTACCCGTACCACCAGCTGCGCGCGCCCAACGTCGACGGCACCCGGGAGGTGGTCCGGCTCGCCGGACACAGCCGGGGCGTGCCCGTGCACTACCTCTCCACCCTCGCCGTGCTGGCCGGGTTCGGCGCGGCCGGCGTCCGCGAGGTCACCGAGCGCACGCCGCTGGCCCACCCCGAACGGCTCGGCGTGGGCTACGTGGAGAGCAAGTGGGTCGCCGAACAGCTGCTGCACAACGCGGCCGCGAGCGGACTGCCGGTCACCGTGCTGCGCACCAACGACGTCACCGGGGACCTCGCCACCGGGGTGATGAACACCGGCACCGAACTCTGCGCGCTGATCAAGTACTTCGCCGACAGCGGCAGTTGCCCGGACGTCCGGCTGCCGCTGGACTTCGTGCCGGCCGACCGCTTCGCCCGGGCGGTCGCCCACATCGCCGCGCACGCGCCCGCCGACGGCGAGGTCTACCACCTCACCTCCCCGAACCCGGCCGGGCTCCCCGAACTCGCCGACCGGCTCCGGGCGCGCGGCCACCGGATCGCCGAACTCCCGTACCGGCACTGGGTGCAACGGCTGGTCCGGTTCGCCGCCGGACACCCCACCCACCCCGTCACGCCGTTCGTGCCGCTGTTCGTCGACCGGGCGCCGGGCTCCCGGCTGTCCATCAGCGAGCTGTACTTCCAGCCGGTGTTCCCCCGCTTCGACCGGCTCAACACGGAAGCCGCCCTGGACGGCAGCGGCATCGAACTGCCGGACGTGGACGCCGGGTTGCTGGACCACTACCTGGCGCGGCTGACCGACGAGGGATTCCTGTGACCCGGACGGTGCCGGACTTCGACGCCCTCGACCTCCACCGCGCGCCGACGGAGGGGCCGGTGGCCTTCGGCGGGGTGCTCGGGCCGCAGACGCTGCTGTCGGCCTACCGGCGCGGACTGTTCCCGCTGCCCGCCGCCGACGACTACGCGGCCGCCTACAACGAGGCGCTGCACGGGGACGCCGTCGAGGCCGGTGAGGTGGCCCTGCTGCCCGGCGGGGAGGACCCGTACGCGCTGGCGTGGTGGTCACCCGACCCGAGGCCGGTGCTGCGGCCCGGCGCCGTCCGGCTGCCCCGCCGGCTCGCCCGGCGGCTGCGCGCCGCGGGCGGCGCGGACGGCGAGGGCGGCGCGGGCGGTGCGGGCGGTGCGAGTGGTGTCCCGGAGTGGTGGACGACTGCGGACCGGGCCTTCGGCGCGGTCCTCGCGGCCTGCGCCGAGGGGCGCCAACCCGCCTGGCTCACCGAGGAGTTACGGTCCGTGCTGGTCGAGCTGCACCGGCTCGGCGCGGCGCACAGCGTCGAGGTGTGGGAGGGCGAGGAGCTGATCGGCGGGGTCTTCGGGGTGGCCGTCGGGGCGGCGCTCAGCCTGGACTCGATGTTCCACCGCCGCCCGGACGCCGCCCGGATCGCCGTCGCCGACCTCGGGGCCCGGTTCGGCGCCGCGGGTGGGCGGCTGCTCGACGCCCAGTGGGACGGGCCGTACGTGCGCAGCCTCGGGGCCGAGCCGACCGGGCGCTCCCGCTATCTCGGGGAGCTCGCCGCGGCGGTCGGGGGCCTCGCGGCGGGTACACTGCCGGACGGTCGACTGCCTGTCGCGCGGCTGGTCTGACCTGCGGTTTCAGGGTGCCGGGGGATTCCGTTGGCCTGTCTTCGACAAACTTATTCCTCGTCAGTAACATGACGCCGCGTGTTCAAACCCTCGATAGGCCGGGCCGCGCCCGCAGCCCTGCTCACCCTCATCCTCGCCGGAACGGCCGCGTGCGGGCCCACCGGCTCCGGCAGCACCCCGCAGGCCGCCGTCGAACCGGCCGCCGCCACCAGCACCGCCGACACCGGCGCCACCACCGCCGGGGGCGGCCCGGCGGGCGGCGCCCCCGGCTCCGGCGCGCCCCGCGCCCGGGCCGGTGCCGCCTCCGCCCGTCCGACACCGACCGCCGGCTCCGGCACCGGCAACGTCACGGTGGCGCCGGCCGGCGACCAGCAGGCCGCCATCGGCACCCCGGGCAAGGACGGCGGCGCGGTCACGGCCGCGACCAAGGCCCTCCAGCTCACCGCGTACGACCCGGGGAAGGGCACGGCCGTGCTCACCGCCGGTGGCGCGAGCGCGGCCCCGAGCACCTCGCCGAGCACCCCGTCGAGCGCTTCGCCGAGCGCTTCGTCGAGTGCCGTACCGACCCCTGCGCCGAGCACGAGCGCGACCCCGTCGGGCACCGCAACGACCGCCGCCACCACCACCGCCGCGGCCGCCGCCGTGCAGCCCGGCCAGCTGCTCGCCAGCCCGCCCACCGCCGCCGCCCCGCAGGGCGCCCTGGTCGCCGTCACCGGCGCCACCCCGGGAGCGGGCAACACCGTCAACCTCACCACCCGGCCCGCCACCCTCACCGAACTCCTCGGTGGCACCGAGGCGGACGGCCAGGTGCCGATCGACGTGCACGGCATCCAGGTGACCCCGCTGGTCAAGGACCTCAAGGCCACCGCCGGCATCGACGGCAACGGCGTGAAGGCCGACGCCTCCGGCACCCTGGGGATCGACGTCAAGGCCCCCGTCCCGCTGCCCGAGGGCGCGAGCCTGGACGCCTCCGGCTCCCTCCAGCTGCACCCGGCCGTCCACTTCGCCTACCACGGCGCGCAGGCCACCAGTCCGCGCACCGCCTCGATCGGCTTCGACCTGGGCGCCCAGGCGCACTGGAAGGTCACCGGCGACGTCGCCCGCAACACCGGCGCGGCCCCGATCCGGGTCCCCTTCGCCAAGCTGCAGGCCAGCCCGGTGCTGACCGTCGCGGGCCTGCCCGTCGTCGTCAACCTCGGCCTCACCTGCTACCTGGAGGTCAGCGCCGACGGCCAGGTCCACCTGGAGACCGAGCAGGACGCCACCGGCACCTGGGCCGTGCGCGCCGACTACACCGGCGGCAAGGGCTGGACCCCGGTCACCAGCGCCGACACCAAGGTGTCCCCGGTGCACGTCCGCCTCAACGGCAAGGCGTCCGTCCGCGCGGCCCTCGGCGTCGAGGCCAGCGTCGGCCTCTACGACACCGTCGGTGCCCAGGCCGCTGTCGCCCCCTACCTCAGCGCCAAGGCCGACGGCTCCCTCGCCGTCGACCTCCCCGGCAAGGGGCCCGAGGTGAAGGGCAGTTGGGCCCTGGTCGGCGGCGTCGACCTGAACGGCGCGCTGACCGCCCACCTCAAGATCTTCGGCACCCCGCTCTTCGAGAAGAGCCTGCCCTTCCCGCCGTTCCACAAGGAGTGGCCCCTGCTGACCGGCTCGGCCACCCTCCCGGCCCCGAAGCCCAGCAGTAGCTGAGCCCGCCCGGAACACCTTGAGGAGTGGGAAGTCGGCGGGTCCGACCTCCCACTCCTCCTGCACACGGGCACCGGTGTCGGTGCGTCAGTCCTCGACGGCTTGGTAGACCGTCGTCCAGAAGTCGTGGATCAGCCGCGCCGAGTGCGGTACGGACATCCCGACCTGGGTGAGGAGGAGGCCGACGACCCCGTTCTCCGGGTCGGCGTACGTCGAGGTGCCGCTGCCGCCGTCCCAGCCGAACT
Source organism: Kitasatospora sp. NPDC059088 (assembly GCF_042738155.1). NCBI lineage: Bacteria > Bacillati > Actinomycetota > Actinomycetes > Kitasatosporales > Streptomycetaceae > Kitasatospora > Kitasatospora sp. NPDC059088. The sequence continues at coordinate 14,874 of NZ_JBHYGR010000159.1, forward strand.
GGCCGACCGGCGCGTAGTCGCCGCGGTAGCTGCGCACCGCCATCCCGAAGCCCCAACCGCCGTGCTGCCCCTGGCCGTACGACAGGTGGACGTTGTCGCGGGCCAGTGCGGTCCGGGCGGCGGTCTGCTCGGGGGAGAGGCGGTTGGTGGTCATCAGCTCGACCGCCGGACGGGACAGGACCCGCTCGCTCCCGTGCATCCCGTGGTTCAGCAGCATCCGGAAGTAGGCGTGGTAGTCGTCGGCGGTGGAGGCCAGGCCGCCACCGCCGCCCGGGAACGCCGGAGGGCTGCTCCACCGTCCGTCCGCGGGCTCGTCCCAGACGGTGAACTCCCCGCTCCGCGGGTCGGGGGCGTAGAGCGGGGGCAGCCGGTCGAGCTTGTCGGCCGGCACGTGGAACCCGGTGTCCGACATGCCCAGCGGGTCGAGGACGCGTTCGCGCAGGACCTCCTCGAACGGACGCCCCGTGACCCGGGCGACGAGCACACCGAGCAGGTCACTGGCGATGTGGTACTGCCAGCCCTCGCCGGGCTGGTGCATCAGCGGGAGCGTGCCGAGGCGGCGCAGCCACTCGTCGGGCTCGGGCATCGGCACCGGCAGATCGGGCGTGAGCCCCTGCTCGAAGACCGCGTTCATGATCGGCGTGCCCAGCGCGGTCAGATCCATGCCGAGCCCGAAGGTGCTGGTCAGCACGTCGCGCACGGTGATCGGCCGCTTGGCCGCGACCGTGTCGTCCAGCGGGCCGTCGGGTCGCTTGAGCACCCGCCGGTCGGCGAGCTCCGGCAGCCACTGCTCCACCAGGTCGTCCAGCCGCAGTTCACAGGTGTCGAGCAGGGCCACCGCGGCCGCCACCGAGACCGGCTTGGACGTCGAGGCCATCCGGAAGACCGTGTCCCGGCGCATCGGGGCGCCCCCGCCGTGCTCCATCGTCCCGAGCGCTTCGACGTGTGCCTCCCCGCCCCGGCTCACGAGGGCGACGACCCCCGGGATCCGGCCGGAGTCCACGTGGCGCGCCAGCACGTCGTGCACCCGGCGCAGTCCCGCTTCCGAGAAGCCGCTGTTGCTCCTGGCCATGACCATGGTGGATCTCCCCCTGCATGAGTGTTCGGTGATTGCTGAACAATGTCGAAGCTACATTGCGTTCAGAAAATCGTCAACGACGTTGGCGTGGCAAGATGTGCTGCAAATGCTGGGAACTGAGGGCTTTCATTGCAATGGCTGTGGTGCTGAATGCAATGGATGACGGGAGTGGGCATTGCAATGGGATGGTGGTGAACGCATACTGCGGAGCGGAACCGCGCGGAGTGTGCGGACGGACGGGAAGGAGCGGCAGCTGATGCCCGGAGGCAGGCTCACCGGCGAGGAGCGCCGGACCATCGCCGAGGGGCTGGCCGAAGGCCTCGGCTACGGCGGGATCGGGCGACGGCTCGGGCGCCCGGCCTCGACCGTCCTGCGGGAGGTCACCCGCAACGGCGGTCCCGAGGACTACCGGGCCGACCAGGCGCAGGAGTCCACCCGGGACCGCGCGCGCCGCCGGAGGCCGGAGCGTCCGCCGGAGCCGGCGGCTCCCGACGACGGTGACGGGCGCGATCCCCGGCAGCTCCGGGAGTTCGAGGAGTTCTTCACCGCGCTGCTCGAACGGCAGGGGCTGCCCAGGATGGCGGCCCGCGTGCTGGCCTGCCTGTGCGTCGCCGACTCCGGTGCCGCCACCGCCGCGGAGCTGGTCGGCCGCCTCCGGGTCAGCCCGGCCTCCGTCTCCTCCGCCGTCAACTTCCTCGAACAGCAGGGGATGGTCCGGCGCGAGCGCACACCCGGCGAACGCCGCGAGCGCTACGTCATGGGCGACGACATCTGGCTCCGCTCCGCCCTCGCCGCGCTGCGGATGAACGAGGAACTGATCGCGGCGACGCGGCGCGGGGCGGAGGTCCTCGGTCCGGCCACCCCGGCGGGTGCCCGCTTCGACGCCTCCGCGGAGTTCCTGCTGCTGATGAGCGAGGCCCTGCACCTGGTGCTGGAGCGCTGGCACGGGCGACGGGGGGAGGAGTGGGGGGGGGGGGGGGGGGGCCCGCCCCCCCCCCCCCCCCCCCCCACTCCGGTGATCCTCAGCCGAACGGGATGACGTCGACGGCCTGCGGACCCTTGGGGCCCTGTACCACCTGGTACTCGACCCGCTCGCCCTCTCTCAGGCCCAGGAAGCCGCTGCCGACAACGGACGAGTAGTGGACGAAGACGTCCGGGCCGGGGACGTCCGGCGTGATGAAGCCGTACCCCTTCTCGGTGTTGAACCACTTCACGGTGCCGAGGTTGACCAGGGCGCGCTGGCTCCGGGCGGACGGCGCGGCCGCCGCCCAGCCCGGGGCGGCGGCCGTCAGCAGGGTGCCGAGGGCGAGTAGGGGAACGCACACCAGGGCTGCCGTGCGGGCACGAGGGGTGGGACGGGTCATCGCAGGTCTCCTGTCGGGGGCCGGGGTCCGGGGGCCGGGGTCCGGTCCGGGGGTCCGGGGAGCCGAGGCCGGGTCCGACCGGCTCCGCGGCCATGGTCGGGCGCGCTGCGGTCCGCTGCCCGGCGGCTGTGCGCCGAGTAGCCGTACGTACGGTCAGATCCAGTTCCGGTTCCGGGCGGCCAGCGCGGCCTGGAAGCGGTTCGGGGCGTCCAGGCGGCGCATCAGTGCGGCGACGTGGCCGCGGTAGGTCCGCAGCGACATGTCCAGGGCGCGGGCGCCGGCCTCGTCCTTGTCGACCCGGGCCATGGTCCGCAGCACCTCCCGCTCGACCCCGCTCGGCAGCCGCTCCCCGATGCCGCAGGACTGCGACCAGCGGCGCTCGAACAGGGCCAACAGGTGGGACAGCAGGCCCGGTTGGCGGATGACCAGGGCGCCCCGGGTGATGTCCTGCGGGTCGGTGGCCACCAGGGCGGTGCGGCGGTCGAAGACCACCATCCGTTCCAGCGGTGCGGCGGTGCCGCGGACCTCGGCGCCCTGTTCGGCCAGTTCGGTCGCGAAGCGGCTGATCCGGTGGCTGTCGAGGGCGCTGGCGTGCAGGATGGTCCGCATCCGCAGGCCGCGCCGCAGGTACTTGAGGTCGGAGGCCCGGACGGCGTCGAGGGCGGCGGAGATGATCGGCCCCGGGTGGGTGGTGAGCCGTTCCTCGCGGGCGAAGAACGACAACTCGTCGACGCAGGCGATCACTTGGTCGATGCCCTCGACGTACCGGAGCTCGCCGCTCGCCCCCTGCCGCCCCGCCCGCTGCCTCCCCGCCCGCTGGTCCTCCAGCAGGCCGTCCACCAGGTGGCGAGCGGAGACGACCCGCCGGATCTCGTCCTGGAGCCCGTCGAGCCGGCGCCGGGCCAGCCGTTCGACGGCGGCCTGCGGGTCGACGCCGTCGAAGGCGGGTCGGCCGCGCACGGCGGTCGCCAGGCCGAGCTCGCGGAGCCCGGTCACGGCGGCCCGGGCGGCGTCGTGGTCGAGTCCGCAGGCGAGGGCGATCGCGGCGATTCCGATGCCGGGGGAGCGCAGGAGCAGCCGGTAGACCGACTCCTCCCGGGCGCTGACGCCCAGTACTGCCAGTGCGTTGCCTTCCACGCGGGTGCCCTCGGAGATCGTCGGAGCGGAGACGGCGGCCCGGGTCGGGGCGCCGCAGGAGAGAGCGTCCAACAGTCGCCGGGGGCTCCCCAGGGACCTCCGCCCCGATCGGGCGGGACCAACGTCCCGGGGGTCGCAGGAAGTTGCAGCCGAGTGGTGCAGGCAGTGCCGGTCGGAACCGGGCGTCGGCCGGGCCGGGCGCCGCTAGGTTCGTTCGTGTCCGCAGGGGCAGGCCCGGGACCGCTCGCCGTGGTTGCGGATGCCGGTCGGGTGGGCCGCCGGGCCATAGGCCGGGCCTATGGGTGCATAGAGCGGGCCCCGGAACTCACACAGGAGAAGAACCAGCAGTGAAGTGGAAGCACGCAGTTCGTGCGGCGGCCGCCGTGCTCGCGACCGGAGTGCTGGCGGTCGGGGGGCTCGCGCCGACGGAGGCCGCCGGTGCGGACGGGCCCGCTGTTCACCCCGCGCACGTGTCGGCCAGCAAGCTCGTCGGCCGTGGTGAGTTCGTGTCCTTCGGCGACAGCGAGGGGGACGGGGCCGAAGGAGGCCTGATGGAGCTGAGGACCTTGGATCCTCCGACCGTCGTGTTCGGCTACTCCCTCGACGCCCGGGGCACGATGAAACTCGGTTCGCCGTACGAGGTGGGCCGGACGTCCGACGTGCCGACGTTGAAGGGCCGGGCCGGGAAGGTCAGTTGGATCATGCAGCACGGGTACCCGTCGGTCACCGCCGGTGAGCTCGGGAAACTCGTGCAGGGCGAGCTCACGGCGTCGCAGGCAGCCGTGGCGACCCAGGCCGCCATCTGGCGCCTCACCAACAACGTCAAGGGGGTCGTGAACAGCCCCGTGCCCGACAGGCTCGTCGACTACCTCGTCTCGCACGCCGTCGATGTCGAGGAACCGGCCGCTCCGCTGGCCCTCGTTCCCGGCACGGTGACCGGGAGCGCCGGGTCGCTGCTCGGGCCGATCACGGTCACCACCACCGGCGATCAGGCTGCCGGGCTCCTCGACCCGGCAGCGGTCGCGGCCGGTGTCGTGCTCACCGACCGGGCGGGCAACGTCCTCTCGGACGGCGACGGCGCGTTGATCCGCCCGGCCGGAAACGGTGACCCGCTCTTCGTGAAGGTCCCGGCGGGCGCGAAGCCGGGCAGCGGAACCGTCAGCGTGGCGGGGCTGGTGCCGGCCCGGGCGGGCCTGGTGGTCGTCAGTCCGGACAGCGAGCCCGTGATCCTCGCAGGCCTCAACAAAGTTCACACCATCACGCGAGCGGCGGTGAGTTGGACCGCGGCCACCTCCTCGCCCTCGCCCACGTCCTCGCCGGTGCCCACCTCCTCGCCGTCCCCGACCACGACCCCGAGCGACTCGGCGAGCCCGACGGCAACACCGACCACGACGTCCGGCCCGAGCCCGAGCGCGAGCCCGAGTGCGACGTCCGGTCCGAGTGCCACGTCGGGCCCGAGCCGGAGCCCGGCCCCGAGCGGGAGCCCCTCGGCGACCCCTGGGGGGGCACTCGCCTCCACCGGGGCCGGGGACGGCGTCGGGTTCGCGGCCGCGGCCGGTATCGGGCTGCTCCTGGTCGGCGGTGGGCTGGTCCTGCTCCACGAGCGCCGTCGGCGCCGCCGTAACGGCGCCTGAGCGCGGGGCGCCCCGGAGTGGGAAGTCGGTGGCTTTTACACATCTGTCGCTGCCGCCCACAAAGCAAGTGTTTATATCGGTGGCGGTCGGGGTTTAAAAACAGTG
>NZ_JBHYGR010000160.1:0-5364 GCF_042738155.1 Kitasatospora sp. NPDC059088
CAGGCCGACTGCCGCGCCGCACCCGGGGCGCTCTTGCTGTGGGAGGGGGGGGCGGGCCCCACCCCCCCCCCCCCGTCACTCCACCGCGACGCCGAAGGCCGTCGCCAGCCCCGTCAGACCGTTCGTCACCGCTCGCGCCGAGGGCTCGAACTGCCAGCCCGCGGACGCCCGTCGGAAGCTCCCGAGCAGCATCGCCGAGTCCGGCACGCCGCCGTTCGCCCCCGGCCACTTCGCCGGACCGCCCGCCCCCGGGCCGTACTCCGCCGCGACGGCCAGCCCGTACACGTAACCGAGCGGCAGCGCCGGGTGCTCCTCCTCCTCGGTGGACACCGCCAGCACCACCTCGTCCACGGCGGCCGGCAGCCGGTGCAGGTCCAGGCTCAGCCGGGCCGCCCGGGCCGGCTCGCCCGGCACCGAGTGGGTGGGGTGCAGCCGGACGGCGCCGTCCGGGTCCTGGGGGTTGTTGAAGAACACGAAGTGCTCGTCGCTCAGCACCCGGCCGCGGGCGCACAGGAACGCCGTGACGTCCAGCTCCACCGGGTCCCCGCCGGCCGTCCGGCTCTGCCAGCTCACCGTGAGGCTGCTCTGCGGGGCGTCCGGCTCCGGCCGCCCCGCCGCCGCACCGCCCGCGCCGGCCGTCCCGCCTGCGGCGCCCGTACCGCCCGTACCGGTTCCGCCGCCCGCACCGCCCGTACCGGCTCCGGCGTCCGCACCGCTCCCGGCACCGCTTCCGGCCCGGCCCCCCGCGCCGCCGCCGAGCCGGCCGCGCAGCCCCTGGTCGGCCAGCAGCTCCACCAGCTCCGGGCCGCTCACCAGGGTCAGCGGCTTGCCCTCGATGTAGCTGTACGAGCCCTTGCCGAAGCCCGCCGTGGTCACCAGGATGCCCTTGATCGCGCCGTGGTGGCGCACGGTGGACTCCAGGTCGCGCACGGCCGTCGGCGGGACGGTCTTCCGGTACCGCTTCGCCTGGATCACGATCTTGCCGCCGGTCACGGGGTCCAGGTCCTCGGCGACCACGTCCACCCCGACGTCACCGCTGCGGGCCGTCGTCATCACCCGGAAGCCGCGCAGCCGGAACAACTCGGCGATCAGGTCCTCGAAGTCCAGCGGATCCATCTCGAAGAGGTCCGGGTCCTCCTCGCCGAAGTGCCCGGCCAGGCTCCCGCCCACCGACTCCGGCAGCCGGTCCGGCTTCACCTCGTCCAGCCGCTCCGGCCGCGCCGACAGCTTGCCGCCCAGCCCCTGGAAGCACTCCACCGGGGCCACCCGGTCCAGCGCCAGCCCCGAGAACTCGGCCCGGGTCGCGGTCAGCGTCGACAGGAAGCGCTCGGCCTCCCGGCCCGTCGCCGGATCGATCCCCAGCACGAAGCCGTTCACCACCACCGAGTCCAGCATCCCGTCCCGGTCCGCCCGGAACAGCTCGGCCGCCAACCGCAGCGCCGACTGCGCCAGCACCTCCCGGTACAGCGCCTTGCGCTCGGTCGCCGGCCGGGCCACCTCCGCCTCGCGGTCGTCCGCCTTCACGTACCGCACCCGCCCGGCCGCCGGCACCACGTCCGGACCGGGCAGCTCCCAGTTCACCACCAGCTGACGGCTCGACACCTCCCAGGCCGCCACCAGCCGGTGCGGGAAGCCCTCCGGCCAGGCCGCCGAGGCGTACAGCCCCGCCGTGAAGTACTCCTGCACGGCCTCCGGCTCGCCCGCCCGAAGCCGCCGCAGCAACTCCTCCGTCCCGGCGCCGCGCTCCTCCTCCTGCCGACGGAAGCCCTCCGCCCACCCCAGGTACTCCTGGTGGTACGCGGCCAGCCGGGACTGCCGGTCCGCCTCCCGGGCCTGCGCGGCGTACCAGTCCTGCTCGAACCGGACCCGGGCCTGCGCCAGGTACTGCTCGTACTGGCGGCGCACCCCGGCGTTGCGGGCCTGCGCCGCGTCCGGCGGCGGCACGTGGTAGGCGGCGGACGCCTGGTCCGGCATCGGCACCGGCACACCCAGCGGCCCCGGATCGAACGGCGGCACCGGGCGCGGCGCCAGCAGGGCCTGCGGCCCGAACGCCGGCGCGGCCAGGCCGGCCGCCAGCAGCCCGCGCAACTCCTCCACCCGGGCGTCCAGCTCCGCCGTCCGCCGGGCCACCTCCGCCTCCCGCGACTGCTGGTACGCGCGCTGCGCCTCCCGCTCGTCCCGGGCGGACGCCCGCTGCGCCTCCCGCTGGGCCCGCTCGTGCCGGCGCAACTCCGCCGCCTCGGCACGCCAACGGGCCTCCTCCCGGCGCTGCTGCTGCCGCTGCGCCTCCGCCCAGACCGCCAGCACCCCGCTGTTCCGCCGCCCCGCCACCAGCCACCCCTTCGCACTCACACCGACGCGGCCGCCGCGCGCCACCTCCGGGCACCACCGCCGACCGCGCCCGCCAGAATAGAACGTGGACGCCCCGCCCGGCCAAGCCCCCGCGACCTGCGCGGCTCCCGCCCACCCGCCCCGCCCGCGCCGCCCCGACGGGCGACACCGGCCCGAGCCCTGCGGGGCCCGGCCGTTGGGGGCGTCCGGCGCCTCGTCGGGTGGGCGTCGTGGAGGTGGACAGCGGGGGCGGCCGGGCGGATCATCGTCAGGAGACCGATCCAGGGGGAGAGTTCATGAGCATCAGCAGTGCCGTCCGGGCCGCCGCGGTGGCCGCCGTCGCCGGGATCGCCGTGCTGGCGGCCGGTGCGGTGCCGGCCGCCGCGACGGGGGCCCCGGACACGGGCAACACCTACCCCGCCTTCGTGGTGCCGGCCGGGGACCCGGTCTCCGGTCAGGTCGACGCGCCCGTCCGGTAGCCCCTCGGACCGACGCGCCCGTACGCCGGCCCGTCAGCCGCGCGGTTCCGCGTACCAGCGCCAGTCGGTGCGGCGGGGGTGGTCGGGGAGGGTGGCGCGGCCGGTGGCCCACAGGAGGGTGGGCCAGGGGGCGGCGGTGCGGGGGGCGTCGGGGAACAGGCGCGCCAGGGTGCGGGCGCAGAGGTCGGCGGGCGGGTCCCAGGGGAGGCCGAGGCCCTGGGTGGCGTCGTGCAGGTGGACCAGGGTCTCGACCAGGCTCATGGCGACGAAGCCGCTCGGGTCGGCGAGGCCCCAGGGGTGGTACGCGCGGGCCTGCGGCGGGGCGACCCGGGCGATCGCGACCATCAACCCGCCACTGGAGTCGAGGACTTCGAGCAGCCCCGGGACGCCGCCGGCCGGGTCGGCGCGGACGAAGTTGTTCGGGCCGCCCGGGGCGCGGCGGGTCGCCACGAAGGGCATGTACCGGTCGCGGGGCGGTCGGGCCGGGCCGAGCTGGGCCGCGTAGGCGAGGAGGTCGTCGGCCAGGTGCTCGACGGTCTCCCAGCAGCTCCAGTCGAGGCCACCGGCGGGCCGGGACCAGTCCGCGTCCGCCGGGGCACCGGAGAGGGCGTCCACGGCGAGGCGGAGGGCGAGGGCGAGGTCGTCCGGGGTCGGTGAGTCGATCATGGACGGATGCTAGGGCCCTCGTCCCGAGGGATTGTCGGTGGGGCCGGGTAGCCTGGCCGGGTTCGAAGAGCTTCCAGGGAGGGATGCCCGTGACGGTCCCCGCACCGCAGCACCCGGACCGGCCCGCCGGCTGGGTCTCCACCGGCCTGAGCTGGCACGACGGCCGGGCCCTGCTCTGCGCCGTGCACGGCGCCCGGGTGCACGAGCGCGCCGTGGCGCCCGGTACGGAGGTCTGCTGGCTGCTCGGCGGCCCGCGCCGCTGCGTGGGCGCCTGGCTGGCCGGGGCGACGGAGCGCACGCCCTGCCCGCACCACGCGGTGGTCGACCCGGGCGGCAGCGCCACCCAGTGCCCGGCCTGCCAGAGCGTGGACCGCGGCCTGGCCCTCGCCCGGGACCAGATCCTCGACGACGGCCGCACCTACCTGCTCTACCTCGCCTGGTTCGGCGAGGGCCTCTTGAAGGTCGGCCTGACCGCCGAGCAGCGCGGCGACAGCCGGCTGCTGGAACAGGGCGCGCTGGCCTACGCGTTCACCGCGCGCGGCGGCCTGCCCGCGGTGCGCCGCGCCGAACTCACCGTCGCCGCCTCGGGCATGGCGCGCGAGCGGTTCAAGTCCCGGATCAAGACCGACCACTGGTGGTCGCACGGCGACGCCGCGCACCGCCGCGCCGTGCTGACGGAGGCCCGGGCCCGGGCGCACCGACTGCTGGACGGGCACGCCGTGGAGCTGCTCGCGGACCGCCCGGTGACGGACCACGTGGAGCGCTACGGCCTGGCCGGCGGCGCCCCCGAGACCTACCGGGAAGTCACCGGCCTGGCCGCGGGCGCGGTGGTCGCCGGTACGCTGCGCCCGCCGGTGGGGCGGCACCTCTTCCTGGACCAGCCGGACGGCTCCGGCCCGCTGCTGCTGGACACCCGACGGCTGACCGGCTGGACGCTCACGCCGGCGGTCGGCCGGGCCTCCGAGGGGCTGGTCCTGGAGGAGCGGGTCCGCCCGCCGGAGCCGGACACCCAGGAGGCGCTGTTCTGAGGGCGAGCGCCTCCTGAGGCAGGATCCTCATCGAGATCCTCATCGACATCGACATCGCCAGGCCCAGCGTGGGTGCGGCGACGTCCCCCGGCTCGCGGGTCAGTCCGGTGGGCTCGTGGCGGGCGCAAGCGCTGTGTCGAAAGCGGTACTTGACGGATGCCCGGAGGAGCTGCTCAGCCCAGCTTGCCGCGTACCCCGCCCGGTCCGGAGCGCGCCCGCCGGGACAGCGGCGGACGGGACGGGCGGACGTCGGCGCGCCCGGCCGGGACCGGCTCGACGGGCTCGGCGGTGCGCCGGGCCAGCGCGGCCCGGGCGGCGGCCAGGGCGACCCGGGCGAGCAGCGGGTCCTCCCGGAGGCCCGCCGTGCGCTTGGACGTCTGACAGGGGGAGCACCAGACCGGCGAGGCCGGCCCGTCCGGATAGACCATGCCCTCCGGCGGCAGGTAGTGCCCACCGCACTCGACGCACTCGAAGACCAACCTCATCCGACGATCACCGTCCCGGATCCGTGGCACCGACCGCAGGGTGACCAGAAGGTGTGAACGCTGGGCACCATGCCTCCTTCCTCGTCCAGTTCGACCGTTGCCTCGGTCTTCTGGGTCCCCCCGGACCCGCCGCAGCCGGAGCAGGACTGAACCTCGGGCATATGCCGTCCTCCCGTAGCGGAGCACCACCGTAGCGCGATTTTCCGCCAGGAAGCACCGCGTGCGGCGTTCCACCACTCGTTCGGGGAGCGCGAACTCCCCTCGCACGCCCCGGAGAACAGCGTCGGGGGGGCGGCCGCGCGCACAGACAGACCCGGGCACGCCCAGGCGGAGCACCACGCGCTCACGGACGGGAGTGGGGGGGCGGGGGGTGGG
>NZ_JBHYGR010000160.1:5374-20078 GCF_042738155.1 Kitasatospora sp. NPDC059088
GGGCGCACCACCCCGGGGGCGGGGCCCGCCCACCCCCCCCCCCCCCCCGGCCCAACCGCGGGGCCCCCCGGCAGCCCCCCCCGCGCGGGGCCCCGACCGTCTTGGGGGAGCCGAGGCGAGCCGAGGGGAGTCGAGGCGAGGGGCGTCAGCCGCGGGCGGCCCGCAGGAACTCCCGGTTCATCGCCGCGATGCTGGGCAGCGGGATGCCCTTGGGGCAGGCGGTGGCGCACTCGCCGGTGTTGGTGCAGCCGCCGAAGCCCTCGGCGTCCATCGCCGTGACCATGTTGCGCACCCGGGCGGAGCGCTCCGGCCCGCCCTGCGGCAGCACGTTGAGGTGCACCACCTTGGCGGAGGTGAACAGCATCGCCGAGCCGTTCGGGCAGGCCGCCACGCAGGCGCCGCAGCCGATGCACTCGGCGTGCTCGAAGGCGGTGTCGGCGGCCTCCTTGGGGACGGGCGTGGCGTGCGCGTCGGGGGCGCTGCCGGTGGGGGCGGTGATGTAGCCGCCGGAGCCGATGATCCGGTCGAAGGCGGAGCGGTCCACCACGAGGTCCTTGACCACCGGGAAGGCCGAGGCCCGCCACGGTTCGACGTCGATGGTGTCGCCGTCCCGGAAGTGCCGCATGTGCAACTGGCAGGTGGTGGTGCGCTCGGGGCCGTGCGCCTGGCCGTTGATGACCATGCCGCAGGCCCCGCAGATGCCCTCGCGGCAGTCGTGGTCGAAGGCGACCGGCTGGTCGCCGCGGGTGATGAGTTCCTCGTTGAGGGTGTCGAGCATCTCCAGGAAGGACATGTCCGGGCTGATGCCGCTGACCTGGTAGGTGGTCATCGAGCCGGGTGCGTCCGGGCCCGCCTGGCGCCAGATGCGCAGGGTGAGGTTCATGCGTAACTCCGCTGGGTGGGGTGGACGTGTTCGAAGTCGAGGTGCTCGCGGTGGAGGACGGGGGCCTCGCCGGTGGCGGTGAACTCCCAGGCGGCGGCGTAGGTGAAGTCCTCGTCGCGGCGGGCGGCCTCGCCGTCGGGGGTCTGGCTCTCGGTGCGGAAGTGGCCGCCGCAGGACTCGGCGCGGTGCAGCGCGTCCAGGCACATGAGTTCGGCGAGTTCGAAGTAGTCGACCAGCCGGTTGGCCTTCTCCAGGGACTGGTTGAGCTCCTGGCCGGTGCCGGGCACCTTGATCCGGCGCCAGAACTCCTCGCGCAGCTGCGGGATCCGGGCCAGGGCGCGCTTGAGCCCGGCCTCGTCGCGGGCCATCCCGCACTCGTCCCAGAGCAGTTCGCCGAGCTCGCGGTGGAAGGAGTCCGGGGTGCGGTCGCCGTCGACGGAGAGGATCAGGTTGAGCCGGTCCTCGACCTCCGCCTCGACCTCGGTGAGCACCGGGTGGTCGGCGGGGACGGGGGCCACCGGGTTGCGGGCCAGGTAGTCGTTGAGGGTGGGCGGCAGCACGAAGTAGCCGTCGGCCAGGCCCTGCATCAGCGCGCTGGCGCCGAGTCGGTTGGCGCCGTGGTCGGAGAAGTTGGCCTCGCCGATCGCGAACAGGCCCGGGACGCTGGTCTGCAGGTCGTAGTCGACCCAGAGCCCGCCCATCGTGTAGTGGATCGCCGGGTAGATCCGCATCGGCACCCGGTACGGGTCCTCGGCGGTGATCCGCTCGTACATGTCGAAGAGGTTGCCGTACTTGGCCTCGACGGCCTCCCGGCCCATCCGGCGGATCGCGTCGGCGAAGTCCAGGTACACGCCCTGGCCGCCGGGGCCGACGCCGCGGCCCTCGTCGCAGACGTTCTTGGCGGCCCGGGAGGCGATGTCGCGGGGCACCAGGTTGCCGAAGGAGGGGTAGATCCGCTCCAGGTAGTAGTCCCGCTCCTCCTCCGGGATCTGCCCGGGCGGACGGGTGTCCCCGGCGGCCTTGGGCACCCAGATCCGGCCGTCGTTGCGCAGCGACTCGCTCATCAGGGTGAGCTTGGACTGGTGGTCGCCGGAGCGCGGGATGCAGGTGGGGTGGATCTGGGTGAAGCACGGGTTGGCGAAGTAGGCGCCGCGCCGGTGGGCCCGCCAGATGGCGGTGGTGTTGGAGTTCTTGGCGTTGGTGGAGAGGTAGAAGACGTTGCCGTAGCCGCCGGTGGCGAGGACGACCGCGTCCGCGGTGTAGGAGCGGATCTCCCCGGTGACCAGGTCCCGGGCGACGATGCCGCGGGCCCGGCCGTCGACCACCAGCAGGTCCAGCATCTCGGTGCGCGGGTGGAGTTCCACGTTCCCGGCGGCGATCTGCCGGGAGAGCGCCTGGTAGGCGCCGAGCAGCAGTTGCTGGCCGGTCTGGCCGCGGGCGTAGAAGGTGCGGGAGACCTGCACGCCGCCGAAGGAGCGGGTGTCCAGCAGGCCGCCGTACTCGCGGGCGAAGGGCACGCCCTGGGCCACGCACTGGTCGATGATCTCCACGGACACCTGGGCGAGCCGGTGCACGTTGGACTCGCGGGCGCGGAAGTCGCCGCCCTTGACGGTGTCGTAGAACAGCCGGCGGACGGAGTCGCCGTCGTTGCGGTAGTTCTTGGCCGCGTTGATGCCGCCCTGGGCGGCGATCGAGTGGGCGCGGCGCGGGGAGTCCTGGAAGCAGAACTGGACGACGTGGTAGCCCTGTTCGGCGAGGGTGGCGCCGGCCGCGCCGCCGGCCAGGCCGGTGCCGACCACGATCACGGTGTGCTTGCGCCGGTTCGCCGGGTTGACCAGCTTGGCGTCGAACCGCCGCTGGTCCCAGCGCTGTTCGATCGGTCCGGCGGGGGCCTTGGTGTCGGCGACCGGCGCGCCGATCGCGTAGTCCAGGTAGCTGTTCACGTCGGCGCTGCTCACTTCACCACTCCGAACATCACGGCGAGGGGGACGGACAGGAAGCCCGCGGTCAGCACCAGCGCGAGGCCGTCGGCCGTCAGCTTGAGCGCCTTGTCGCGGCGGGCGTTGTTGGCGCCGAGGGTCTGCGCGGCGCTCCAGAAGCCGTGGCGGATGTGGAAGCCCAGGGCCACCACCGCGAGGATGTAGAACACGTCGCTGTACCAGCGGCCGAAGGTGCCCACGACGTTCTGGTAGACGTGGCCGTGCTCGGCGACCGGGTTCACGGTGAGGGTGGTGAGGTCCAGGATGTGCCACACGATGAACAGCCCGAGGATCACCCCGCCCCAGCGCATGGTGCGGGTCGCGTAGCTGGCCCGGCGGCGCCGGTGCACGTACTTGCTCGGGCGGGCGGCGAGGTCCCGGCGGCTGAGCTGGTACGCGGAGACGCCGTGCAGGACGACGGCGGCGACCAGGCCGGCCCGGGCGATCCACAGGAACCACTCGTGGCCGAGGAAGGGCTGGCCGATGGTGCGCAGCCAGGCCGCGTAGCCGTTGATGTCGTCGGGGCCGAAGAAGACCTTGAGGTTGCCCAGCATGTGCGCGACCAGGTACAGCAGCATCGCCAGTCCGGTGACGGCCATGACCGCCTTCTTGCCGACGGTCGACCGCCACAGGGTCACCAGGGTGGACGGATGCCGGGCCGTCCGAGTCGCGGTTGTCATGGCAGCAACGGTAGGGACGGCGGCCAGGGTGCGTCCAAGACATGCTGCGGCTGGTGACGATAGCCAGGGCCTATCGTCGCGGCTTAACCTGGTGGTGTGCAGCTCCAGCAACTCCGCTACTTCCTGGCCGTCGCCGAGACCCGGCACTTCACCCGGGCCGCCGAGGCCGAGCACGTCGCCCAGCCCTCGCTCTCCCAGCAGATCCGTTCGCTGGAACGGGAGTTGGGGGCCGAACTGTTCCACCGCACCCGGGGCAACATCGCCCTCACCGACGCCGGGGACGCCCTGCTGCCGCTCGCGCGCCGGATCCTCGCGGACACCGAGAGCGCGCGGCTGGCCGTCCAGGAGACGGTGCAGCTGCGCCGCGGCCGGGTCCGGCTGGGCGCGCCGCCGAGCCTGTGCACCAGCCTGGTGCCGGACGTGCTGCGGGTGTTCCGGGACCGCTACCCGGGCGTCGCGCTCGGGGTGCGCGAGGGCGGCTCGCGCGACCTGGTGCGCTGGCTGGCGGCGGGGGAGCTGGACCTCGCGCTGATCATCACCCCGACCAGCGGGGAGGCGGCGCCCGCCCTGGCCGTCACCGAGCTGCTGCACGAGGCGCTGGTGCTGGTCTCGGCCGAGCCGCCGGGCGGCGGGCGGCGCCCCCGGCGCACCGTGCGGGTGGCCGAGCTGGACGGGCGGCCGCTGGTGATGTTCCGGGAGGGCTACGACGTGCGGGAGGCGGCCCTGGCGGCCTGCCGGGCGGCGGGCTTCGAGCCGGAGTTCGCGGTCGAGGGCGGCGAGATGGACGCGGTGCTGGGCTTCGTCCGGGCCGGGCTGGGGCCCGCCGTGGTGCCCGGGATGGTGGCGGCCCGCTCGGGGCTGGCCGTCACACCCTTCGCGGGGCCGGGGCTGGGCCGCACCATCGCCGTCGCGCACGGCCACGAGGTGCCGCTCACCCGGGCCGCCGAGGCCCTGCGCGCCACCCTGCTGGAGCACCTGCGCGAGGCCGCCCGGGCGGGCGAACTCCCGCCCGGAACAAGGCTGTTGCTGTAAAGGGAAAGGGCCGCCCGGAGGCGGCCCTTGTCCTGGACGGGCGGCGTCAGGCCGGCAGCACGGCCTCGATCGCGGCGATCAGCTCGGCCGACTCCGGCTCGGTCCGCGGCCGGATCCGGGCGGCCACGGTGCCGTCCGGCGAGATCAGGAACTTCTCGAAGTTCCAGCTGACGTCACCGGCCGCGCCCTCGGCGTCGGCGACCTGGGTCAGCTGCTGGTAGAGCGGGTGCCGGTCGTCGCCGTTGACGTCGATCTTCTCGAACAGCGGGAAGGTCACGCCGTAGGTGGTGGAGCAGAAGCTCTGGATGGACTCGGCGCTGCCCGGCTCCTGCCCGGCGAACTGGTTGCACGGGAAGCCCAGCACGGTGAACCCGCGCTCGGCGTACCGCTTCTGGAGGTTCTCCAGGCCGGTGTACTGCGGGGTCAGCCCGCACTTGGACGCGACGTTGACGATCAGCAGCGCCTTGCCCTTGAAGTCGCCCAGCGAGGCGGGCTCGCCGGACAGGGTGTGCAGCGGGATGTCGTACAGGCTCACGGTGGTGGTCCTTTCGGCAGATCGGCAGCGGGGGTCTCGCCCGGGCACACGCTAGCGGCCCCGGACAGCTCAACCGCGCCGGCCCCGCCGGTGTTCCGCCTGGCAGGGGCGTACGGAGCGGCTCGTACGCCCCCGCCGGGCGGTGTTCTCAGAGCGCCAGCGGCTTGATCGCGGTCGGCGCGTGCTCGGGGAGCGTGGCCAGCTCCTCGAACTCGTTGACCTTGTCGATGTCGGCGGCGGACATCGAGATGTTGGTGACCCGCTCCAGGATCGCCTCGACCACGACCGGGACGCGGAACTCGGCGGCCAGCTTCTTGGCCTCCTCGAAGGCCGGCAGCAGGCCCTCCGGCTCGGTGACCCGGATCGCCTTGCAGCCCAGGCCCTCGGCGACCTTGACGTGGTCGACGCCGTAGACGCCCAGCTCCGGCGCGTTGATGTTCTCGAACTCCAGCTTGACCTGGAAGTCGATGTCGAAGCCCCGCTGCGCCTGGCGGATCAGGCCGAGGTAGGAGTTGTTCACCAGGACGTGGACGTACGGGATCCGGTGCTGGGCGCCGACCGCCAGCTCCTCGACCATGAACTGGAAGTCGTAGTCGCCGGAGAGCGCGACGATCTGGCCCTCGGGGTCGGCGGTGGCGACGCCCAGCGCGGCCGGGATGGTCCAGCCCAGCGGCCCGGCCTGGCCGCAGTTGATCCAGTGCCGCGGCTTGTAGACGTGCAGCATCTGCGCGCCGGCGATCTGGGACAGGCCGATGGTGGTGACGTAGCGGGTCTCCGGTCCGAAGGCCCGGTTCATCTCCTCGTAGACGCGCTGCGGCTTGAGCGGCACGTTGTCGAAGTGGGTGCGGCGCTGGAGCTGGGCCTTGCGCTCCTGGGTGGAGGCGGCCCAGGTGCTGCGGTCCTTGAGGGTGCCGGCGGCCTTGAGCTCCTTGGCGACCTGGACGAACAGCTCCAGCGCGGCCTTGGCGTCGGAGGCGATGCCGAGGGTGGGGGCGAAGATCTTGCCGATCTGGGTGGGCTCGACGTCGACGTGGACGAACTTGCGGCCCGCGGTGTAGACGTCCAGGCCGCCGGTGTGGCGGTTGGCCCAGCGGTTGCCGATGCCGAGGACGAAGTCGGAGGCGAGGAAGTTCTCGTTGCCGTAGCGGTGCGAGGTCTGCAGGCCGACCATGCCGGCGTTCAGCTCGTGGTCGTCCGGGACGATGCCCCAGCCCATCAGGGTCGGGACGACCGGGACGCCGGTCAGCTCGGCGAACTCCAGCAGCAGGTCGGCCGCGTCGGCGTTGATGACGCCGCCGCCGGCCACGATCAGCGGGCGCTCGGACTCCTGGAGCAGCGCGATGGCCTTCTCGATCTGGATCCGGTTGGCGGCCGGCTTGTAGACCGGCAGCGGCTGGTAGGCCTCCGGGTCGAAGTCGATCTCGGTCAGCTGGACGTCGATCGGCAGGTCGATCAGGACCGGGCCGGGGCGGCCGGAGCGCATCAGGTGGAAGGCCTGCTGGAACACGCCGGGGACCTGCGCGGCCTCCAGGACGGTGGTGGCGGCCTTGGTGACCGGCTTGGCGATCGAGGCGATGTCGACGGCCTGGAAGTCCTCCTTGTGGAGGCGGGCGACCGGGGCCTGGCCGGTGATGCACAGGATCGGGATGGAGTCGGCGATCGCCGAGTACAGGCCGGTGATCATGTCGGTGCCGGCCGGGCCCGAGGTGCCGATGCACACGCCGATGTTGCCGGCCTTGGCACGGGTGTAGCCCTCGGCCATGTGCGAGGCGCCCTCGACGTGCCGGGCCAGGGTGTGCCTGATCCCGCCGGAGGCCTTGAGGGCGGCGTAGAAGGGGTTGATGGCGGCACCCGGGACACCGAAGGCGACGTCGACGCCTTCGAGCTTGAGGATCTCCACGGCCGCGCGGGCGGCTGTCATACGAGGCATCGGGTCTCTCCTGCGTCGGCCCGCAGTGGCTCGGAGGGCTCATCTCCTGAATTCCACCATACGGAAGAACGGTTTCTGTATGTGGAAACACGGTAGGGTCGGGCCCGGCGGGGCGTCAAGGGGACTTCAACAGAATGTGGAAGTCGACACGGGGGAGTCGTTCGGACGAGTGCACAGCTCTCGCGCTGGTGTGCCCGGGGAAGCGGAGGCTCCGCGCCGGATCGCGCAGCCGGCGTGCAGTGCCGGTGAAGGAACGGCGCCGGCCCGGCGGGCGCGAGGCCGGCCCTACCCGAGCCGGCGCAGGAGTTCCGACAGGGCCAGCCGGGACGGGACGCCGAGCTTGCGGTAGATCCGGGACAGGTGGGTCTCCACCGTGCGGGGGCTGAGGAAGAACCGCTCGGCGATCTCCCGGGTGCGCAGCCCGGAGGCGGCCAGTTCGGCGATCTCCCGCTCGCGGTCGCTGAGCACGCCGAGCGGGTGGGCGGTACGGGCGTCCGCGGCCAGCTCGGCACGGACCAGGGCCACCCGTTCCCCGACCAGCCGCGCGCCACGGGCACGGGCGACCGCCTCGGCGGCGTCGAGGCGGACCAGCGCCTCCGCCGGGCCGTGCGCCTGGTGGAAGGAGCGGGCGCCGGTCGCCAGGGTCCAGGCGTACTGCACGGGCAGGCCGGCGGTCCGGAACGCCTCCGCGGCCCGGCCGAAGAGCGCGGCGGCGGCGTCGTGCTCCCCGTCCGCCTGGTGGAGCCGGGCCCGCGCGTACCGGGCGTGGGCCTCCTGGACGGGCAGGCCGAGCCGCCCGGCCTCCGCCTCGGCGGTCCGGACCAGGCGCCCGGCCTCCGCGCGGTCCCCGCACTCCAGCGCGGCGGTGGACAGCTGGGCGAGCAGGAACGGCCGGGAGAACGGCCGGACCTGCGGCAGCCGTCCGCCGTCGCCGCCGTCCAGCACGGTCCGCCGGCACCCGGCCGGATCCCCGGCGAGCAGCCGGGCGTGGGCCAGCAGGCCGATCGCCGAGGCGGCCCACCAGCTGTGGCCGGGCGGGGCGGAGCCGGCCGCCTCCTCGGCCAGGGCGACGGCGTCGTCGGCGTACCCGCGGCCGCGGGCCCAGACCAGGGCCGTGGCGCGGATCGCCCGGGCCAGCGCGACGGCGGGCCGCACCCCGAGGGCGTGGGCGAGGTCCTCGGCGTCCCGGGCGTGCTGCTGGGAGGCGTCCAACCGGCCGGTCCACTGCTCGGCCATGGCGAGTCCGAGGAGCCGGTGCAGCAGGACCGGCCGGCGGGGGCCCCTGCGGTCGGCCGTCAGCCCCCGGCTGAGGTGGCGGGCCGCGTCGGTGAACCGTTCCAGGTACAGCTCGGCGCTGCCGAGCAGGGCGAGGGTCTCCGGTGTCCGGCCGGCCAGTGGGTCCGGGAGGGCGTCGACCAGCCGGGCGCAGTGGGCGACCCCGGCGACGGCCTCCCCCAGGTCGCCGGTGTGGGTGACGCAGAGCGCGTCGAGGACCCGGAGCACGGTGCGGTCCGCCTCGTGGGTGCCGTCGGGTTCGGCCCGGGTCCGGGTGGCCTGCCGCAGCAGCGCCCGTGCCTGGTCGTGGGTGCCGCGCAGGACGTTGACCAGCCCGTACTCGATGACCAGCTCGGCGGCTTCGGCCGGCAGCGGGGCGGGCAGCGGCCGGGGGAGGGCGCCGAGCGCGGCCTCGGCGATCGCCGACGCCTCGGCGTACCGGCCGAGTTGGCGTTCGGCGCCGGCGCAGACGGCGTGCGCCCGGAGCAGCTGTCGCGGGTCGAGCGTCCCGGCCCGGCGGCCCAGCAGCTCGTGCGCCCGGGTGCGGGCCTCCTCCAGCTGGCCGGAGGCGATCAGCGCGCGGCAGCAGGCGAGTTCCAGCTCGGCCCGGACGGCCGGGTCCGCCCCGGCGTCGGGCAGCGCCTCCAGCGCGAGCCGGAGCCAGTGCGCGGCGGTGGCCGGCTCCTCGGCGGCGAGTTCCGCGGCGCCGTCCGCCAGGGTGCGCGCGGCGAGAGCGGCGTCGCTGCCCAGCAGGTGCTCGGCGTGCCTGGCCCGGTCGCGGGCCCGGCCGCCCCGGCCGGTGCTGAGCTCCAGGGCGCGCCGGTGGGCGCGCAGCCGGAACGACGCCCCGGCCCGCTCGTGGGCGACATGGCCGACGACGGGGTGGCGGAAGGCCAGCCGGCCCCGCCAGTCGGCGGGGCGCACCAGGTCCGCGTCCTCCAGTTCGGCGAGCGCGTCCAGGGTCTGCTCCGTTCCGAGCCGGGAGAGCCGGGCGACGTCCTCCGGCCGGAACGGGCTGCCGGCCACGGCCGCGGCCGAGGCCGTGAGCACGGCCCCGGGCGACAGCGCGTCGAACTCGGCGATCAGCGGTGCCGCGGCCCGGAGCAGTCCGGCGGTGTCGGTGCCGGCCCGGTCGGGCCAGTGGTCGGGGTGCCAGTCCGCGGCGAGGAGCAACTGCAGGTGGCCGGGGTTGCCCTCGGCCGCCGCGCACAACCCGGCCGCGTGGTGCGGGAGTCGGAGCCGCTCGCGTGCTCCGGGACCGGCCGTGGCGGGCCGGTCGGCGAGCAGCGCGGCCACCGCCTCGGGGGTGAGCGGGCCGGGTTCGATCCGGGTGACCGCTCCCGTCCGGGTCCCGGCCTCCAGCGCCTCCCGGAGCTCGGGCGGGCTCTGCCCGGGGCGGTGGGCGAGGGCCAGCAGGAACGGGGCGGGCGCCGCGGACCGCACCAGCCGGACCAGCGCCGCGGCCGAGGCTGGATCGCACCGGTGGACGTCGTCCAGGACCACGACGTACCCCGCCGCCCAGTCCGCGAGCCGGTTGCCGACGTCCTCGAACGGGCGGTCGCTCCCGCTGTCGGCCGGCCGGGCGGTCCAGGCGTCCCGGAAGAGCCGCAGCGGAGCCGTCTCCCCGCGCAGGGCGTGGGCCCGGACCACCGGGAGGCCGCGCCGCGAGGCCAGCTCCACCAGCGCCCCGGCCAGGCGGGACTTGCCGCTGCCCGGCTCCCCGGAGATCTCCACCACCCGTCCCTGGCCGTGCAGCAGTTCCTCCAATGCCCCGGCGAGCAGGGCGAGTTCGGCCTCCCGCCCGACCAGGCGCGCCCCGGCGCCCGGTACCGGCCCCGCCTCCGGGTGCGCCGCCCGCCGCCCGCCCGGGCCGCCGGCCCGCGAACCGTCCCGCTCCGAAGCGCCCGGCCCACTCACGTTCTGACCCACCATGCCCACTTCGACGTCGATGCCACCGGGAGGCCGCAGCCCGGCCCGGCGACCGCCGGACGCGACCGGGCCGGCGCGGCCGGGGACAGCACGCGAGCGCCCCGACACCGGCGGCGCGGGAGATACGTACAGAGATTACGTGCTTCCCCTGACGATTCCGGATCCGCGTTCGAGCAGGCTGTGCCCCGCTGCTACCACCCGTGGAGAGGGAGGGACCCATGGGCACGCCCCTGGACCGGACACGGCCGTCCGTTGCGGAAGAGCCCCTGAACGACCGGGAACGGGAGGTCGCCCGGCTGCGGGGCGTCCTCACCACCCGGACCCACGCCGGACCCTGGCTGCTGGAGATCGCCGGGGAGCCGGGCATCGGCAAGACCCGGCTGCTGACCGAATGGCGCGCCCTGGCCGAGCGGGCCGGACTGACCGTGCTGGCGGGCCGGGTGCCGGCAGCCGATCGGGAGCGGCCGTACGGGCTCTTCCGCGCACCGGTCGCCCGCGCCCTGGAACTGCCCGGCGTCGCCGCCGCCCTCGACCCGGCGGACCTGGCCCTGCTGACCGGCCTCGCGGCCGATGAACCCGACGGTGAACGGCCGGAGTCGACGGCGGATCCGGGACGACCGCAGCTGCGCCGGTGCATCGCCGACCTGCTGTGGACGGCGGCCGACGCCGGCCGGCGGCTCACCCTCTGTCTGGACGACCTGCACTGGGCCGACGACGCCTCCGTCCACCTCCTCGCCCACCTGCTGCACCGCCCCCGCCCGCGGGTGCCGTTGATCCTGGTCTGCTCGCTGCGCCCCCGCCAACGCCCCGCCGCGCTGACCGCGGGCCTCGCCGAGCCCGACGACGCCTACCGGGTGGAGCGGCTGCGGCCGGGCCCGCTGCCGCACACCCCGGCCGCCGGACCGCCCGGTCCCGGCACCGACGCCGAACGGCGGCGCTCCCGCCACGAGGCCGCCGACGGCAACCCGTTCTACCTCCGGGTGCTGGCCCGGTCACCGGGGCCGCTGCGGCCGCCCGGCGGAGTCACCCCGTGGCTGCTGTCCGACGAGGCGGTCGCCGTGGCGGGCGCCGCACTGGCCCGTGAACTCGCCCCGCTGGACGACGTGGAGCGCGCCGTCCTCCGGGCCGCCGCCGTGCTGGGCGAGGACTTCGACCCCGCGCACCTCACCGAGCTGGCCGCACCCGCAGCCACGACCGGCCCGGCCGGCCCCGGCGAACCTCCCCAACCAGCCACCGGTGAAAGGGAGTCAACCGCCCTGGCCCTCGACCGGCTGATCGGCCTGGACCTGGTCCGCGTCGACCACACCGAGGGGCGGCGCTGCCGACTGAGGCACCCGGTGCTGCGCGCCGTCGTCTACCGCGAGGCGCCGCACGGCTGGCGCCGGGCCGCGCACGCCCGCGCCGCCCGCGTCCTGCGGGAGGCGGGCGCCGACCCGGCGCGGTGCGCACCCCACCTCGCCCGCGGCGCCGAACCGGGCGACCTCGCCGCGATCCAGCTGCTCGCGGCGGCGGCGGAGCAGGTGCGGGACACCGAACCGGGCGCCGCCGCGGCCTGGTTGGGCACGGCGCTGGGCCTGGTGCGGGAGGACGGCGCGGGGCTTCGGCCGCGGCTGACGGCAGCCCTGGCCCGCGCCCTCGGAGCCGCCGGGCGGCTGCGTGAGTGCCGGGACCTGCTGCGACGGATCGCCCGGCCGCCCGGCGCGCCGCGCACCCGGGCGGACACCGAGCTGGTGCTCTTCCACGCCATGATCGAGCGCCATCTCGGCGAGTACGGCCGGGCGGAGGCCCTCCTGACTGCCGAACTCGCCCTGACGGCGGGGCCCGAGGTCGGTACGGCCGGAGCCGGAGCCGGAGCCGGGGCCGGGGCCGGGGCCGGGGCCGTCGAGACGACCAGGGCCGACACCACGAGCGCGGCCCGGGCCGGCACCGCCTCTGCCACCGGGCCGGCCGGCCCGCTGCGGTTGGAGCTGTGCACGGTCGCGCTGCTGCGCAACGCCCACCACCGCGCCCGGCCCCTGGCCGAGGAGCTGCTCCGGCACGCGGTGGACGTCCGGGACCGCCGGCTCCGGACGGCCGCCACCGTCCGCCTCGCCCACTGCGGCGCCCTGGCCGGGGACGTCCCCGCGCTGCTGCGCCGCGCGGGGGAGGCCGGCGCCCTGGTGGACTCGACGGGCGACGCCGAACTGGTCCCGCTCCTGGACACCCTCGCCCAACTCGGCTGGTCCGAGGCGCTCGCCGAGCGGCACCAGGACGCGCTCCGGCACACGGCGCGCGGGATCCGGCTCGCCCGGACGGCTGGGCAGCTGGTCGTGCTGCCGCACCTGCGGTTGGCGCACGCCTACGCCGCCGTCGGCGTCGGACGGCTGACCGATGCCCTGCGGTCGGCCGGGGACGCCGAGCGGGACGCCCGGCGGATGGACCGGCCGGCCCTGCTCGGCTTCGCGCTCGCCCTCCAGGCCTGGGCCACCATCCTGCGGGACGGTCCGGACGCCGCCGCGCCGACGGCGGAGCGGGCCGTGCGGGAACTCGGCGGCGCGGGCGGCCGGTTCTGGACGGCCACCGCCGGGATCCTCGCCGAGGTCCGGCTGGAGCAGGGACGGCCCGGGGAGGGCCTGGAGCTGATCCGGTCGGCGGTGGGACACGCGCGGCACCACGGCGGGGCCCGGCCGGCCAGCTCGATCTGGTACGCCCACGCGGCCCGGGCCGCCGCGGCCCTGGGCGACCGCGACCAGGCCGGCGGGTGGGCGGACCGGGCGTCCTGCGACGTGCTGCTGCCGGGCCTGCCGGGCCAGCGCGGGTACGCCGCGCTGGCCCGGTCCTACGCCGTGCCGGATCCGGTCGGCGCGCTGGGGGAGGCGGTCGCGGCGTTCCGGGCCGGCGGGCTGGTCCCGATGGAGTGCCGGGCCCGGCTGCTGCTCGCCGCGGAACTCACCACCCGTGGACCGCGCGAGCAGGCGGCCGGGCTGGAGCAGGCGAACCGGGCCAAGGCGCTCGCCGAGGGCTCGGGGGCGCGCCGCCTCCACCGGGAGGCGGTGGACCTCCAGCGGCGGCTGGGCGCGCGCCGGCCGCGTCCGGCCCGGGCTGCGGGGACGGCGCCGGCGGCGCTGTCGGAGCGGGAGCGGGAGATCGCCCGGATGGTGGCCCTCGGCCTGTCCAACAACGACATCGGCCGCGCCCTGGCGGTGTCGCCGAAGACGGTCGAGGCCCACCTCACCCGGATCTTCCGCCGGGCCGGAGTGCGGTCCAGGATCGCCTTGGCCGCCGCGCTCTCCCCCGCGGGCGCGCCGGGGAACCAACCCGCGGGCTCCCGCTGAGCGCGCGGGTCGGCCGGTCGTAGGGGTTTCCCCAATGCTGTGGTGGCCGCCGGCGCGAAGACTGGACGCCGGTCGCCGGAACGGGCGCGCCGAGCCGCCTCCCGCGCGGCTCGGCACACCCCGGACGCCGATCACCCGTCCCGTCCCCGGAGTTCCCACCATCCCCTTCCCGGAGCAGAAGTGAAGCTCAGAAACATGGCCATGGCCGCCGCACTCGGCGCCACCGTCCTCACCACGGTGCCGGCGGTCGTCACCCCGTTCACGGCGTACGCCTCCTGTGCCGACGACCACACCTCCACGTGCGACGACGACCCCACGCCCGAACCGGGCGACCCGGACCCGGGCTTCCCCGGCGACCCGGGCGGCGGCTACGGCGGTGGCGGTGGTGGTGGCGGCGAGGAGACCGTCATCGTCCCCGGCACCAACGTCAGCGAGCCGCCGGTCGTCGTGACCGGTCCGACCACCCTGCCCAGGGTCGAGGTCGACGGCAGGGCCACCCGGCCGCCCACCCCGGCCGACCCGAACATCCCCCCGATGAGCTGGGGCGGCGGCGGGAGCGGCGGCGACAGCGGGAACAACGCCCGGGTCTGGTCGTCGGGCAAGACCTGGGAGCAGCGCCAGAACTGCTACCGCAACGGCAGCAAGATCCCGGAGAAGCACGCCGAGACCATCGGCTACACCATCAACTTCGAGACCAGCGCGAACCTCACGGCGAAGGCCGGCGACGTGCTCACGGCCGCCCTCGGGACCAAGCTCAACACGAACCTCACCCGCAGCCAGTCCATCGACATCACGCTCAACCCGGGTGACACCTGGGCGCTCTACGTCGAGTACCAGACCGTCACCTACCAGATCACCACCTGGAACGGCCGCGCGTACGACGTCGAGTACGTGAACGTCACGGCCCCGACCGGCATCGCGACCGGACGCTCCTGCTGAGGCCGGTCCCGTCCTGATGTCCTTCCACTCCTCCGGTCCGGCGGTACGGCGGGTCGTCCCCGTCGTGCCGCCGCTGGACGCCGAGGTGGTGCCCCCCGCGGGCCCCCCCCCCCCCCGGGGCCCCCCCGCGGGGGCGCGCCCCGGCCGCGCCCCGCGCCCCCGCGCGCCCCCCCCGTGGAACCCCGCCCCCGCCGGGGGGGATAAACAA
>NZ_JBHYGR010000161.1:0-3207 GCF_042738155.1 Kitasatospora sp. NPDC059088
GAGCCTCTCACGGGGGGCGCGGGCCGCGGGGCGGGCGCCGGGGAGCGGGCGCCCGCGCGCGCGCCGGGCGGGGCGGGGCGGGGGCCGGCCCCCCCCCCCCCCCCCTCGGTGTTCCGCGGCCCGGCCGGGCCCGGAGGTCAGTCCTGCGGCGTGTAGTACGAGACCAGCTCGGCCACGCCCGGCTCGACGCCCTTCCACGAGCCGCCGAAGCTGAGCACCGCGACCGCCGCCGTCGGGAAGCCGCCCAGGCGCAGCCGCTCCAGCGCGTCCGGGTCGCCCGCGTCCCCGGCGAGCACCTGGGTCAGGCCCAGCACCCCGGGGTTGTGGCCGACCAGCACCACGTCCGCGTACTCCTCCGGGGTCTCCTGGAGGACGGCGATGATCTCGCCCGGGCTGGCCTCGTAGATCCGGTCCTCGTACACCGTCCGGCGGGCCCGCTTGGGCAGCTCGTGCGCCGCCAGCTTCCAGGTCTCACGGGTGCGCAGGGCGGTGGAGCAGAGCACGAAGTCGGGGTTGATGCCGGAGTCGACCAGCCAGCGGCCGGCGTCCGGGGCCTGGTGACGGCCCCGGTCGGCCAGCGGCCGCTCGTGGTCGTCCACGCCGTTCGGCCAGTCGGCCTTGGCGTGGCGGAGAACGATGATCCTGCGGGGCGTGTCGGCGCTCATACCCAGCAAGCTTGGCAGAAAAGCGGGCCGGGGGCGCGATGCTCCCGGTTGCCGCCACTCCCCGGGGTGGCGGGTGCCATCATGCCCCGTCGGCCGGGTGTCACCGGGAGTGCGGCGGCGCTACGGGCGGCGGTCAACCGATCTGGGCGGCGACGGTCGCGATGATCGCCACCAGCACCACGATGCCGCCGAAGAGGAGGGCGATGCGGCCGAGCTGCTTGCGGCCGTCGGTGGGGTTCGGGTCGAGAACGGGCATGTCGGGATTCTCCCACCCCGAACACGCCCGTCCACGGCGGGCCCCACCGCCTTGGCCAGGCCTTGACCTTCCCGGTCAGGCCTTGACCCGCGCGGCGGGCAGGACGGCCTCGTCCTCGATGTGCCGGGCCTGGGCGGCGCGCAGGCCGAACAGCATCTGCGGCACCAGCAGCAGGGCCAGGAAGCCCAGCGGCCAGTACCACTCACCGGTGACGTCGTAGATCCGGCCGATCAGGATCGGGCCCGGGACGGAGATCAGGTAGCCGAGCCCCTGGGCGAAGACGGACAGCTGGGCCACCCCGCCGGCCGTCCGGGCACGCAGCCCGATCATGGTCAGCACCAGCGGGAAGGCGCAGTTGGACAGGCCCACCAGCACGGCCCACACCCACGGCGCCCCGGCCGGGGCGAGCGCCAGCCCGGAGTACCCGGCGATGCCGCAGCAGGCCAGCAGCACCACGAAGATCCGCTGGTCACCGCGCCGGGCGGCCAGGTTGGGCAGCACGAAGGAGACCGGCACGCCGATCACCATGGTGACCGCGAGCAGCACCCCGGAGGTGCCCTTGTCGATGCCGGAGTCCTGGAAGATCTTCGGCAGCCAGCCCATCACCACGTAGGCGCCGGTGGCCTGGAGGCCGAAGAAGCAGGCCATCGCCCAGGCCGTGCGGCTGCGGGTGATCGGCAGCCTGGCGGGGGCGGCGGCGCCGCCGGCCCGCTCGCCGCGCTCGCGCTTGGCGATCAGCAGCGGCAGCCAGAGCAGCAGGGCGAGCGCCCCCAGGGCGGCCCAGCTGCCCAGGCCGTAACGCCAGTCGCCGCCGAGCGAGCTGGTCAGCGGCACGCTGACCAGGGCGGCCAGCGCGGTGCCCGCGGACAGCGCCATGGAGTACAGGCCGATCATCGGACCGACCTTCTCCGGGAAGTACCGCTTGATGACCACCGGCAGCAGCACGTTGGAGACCGCCACCCCGGCCAGGGCGAGCGCGGTGAACAGCAGGAACACCGCCGTACCGCCGGCGAAGGAGCGGGCCAGCACGCCCGCCGTGATGGCGGCCATGCCGGCCGTGATCACGGCGATCGGGCCGATCCGGCGGGCCGCGCTCGGAGCGGCGAGGCCGAACAGCGCGAAGCACAGCGAGGGGACGGCGGTCAGCAGCCCGGCGAGCGTCGGGTTCATCCCGAGGTCGTCGCGGACCTGGTCGAGCAGCGGCCCGAGGCTGGTGACCACGGGGCGCAGGTTGAAGGCGGCGGCGGCGATCGCGACGGCGAACAGCACGCCGAGGTACTTGCCGGGGACGGACGGCCGCTCGGTCTGCGGCCGCTCTCCGCTCCGTGGGGAGGAGGTGGTGGTGGTGTCTGCTGCGGGAGGCATGGGCGCCATCATAGAATGATGGGATGAATTGATGCACCTCGGAATTGGCATGATGTCCCGACCCGTTCGTCCATCAGCCACTTTCCCCCCACGGCCCACCCAACCCCGTAGTCGCTAGGAGTCCCCGTGGCGCTGTCCTCGCCGAGGCGCACCCCGTTGTCCGACCAGGTGATCGCGCAGCTGCGCGCCCAGATCACCTCCGGGGAGTGGCCCGTCGGCTCGCGCATCCCCACCGAGGCCGCCCTGGTCGAGCAGCTGGGGGTGGCCCGCAACACCGTCCGGGAGGCCGTCCGGGCCCTCGCCCACAACGGGCTGCTCGACATCCGCCAGGGCTCCGGCACGTACGTCCTGGCCACCAGCGAGCTGGCCGGGGTGATGCACCGCCGCTTCGCCGACGCCGACCAGGGGCAGGTCGCCGAGCTCCGGGCGGCGCTGGAGACCTCCGCCGCCGGCCTGGCCGCCGCCCGCCGCACCGAGCGCGACCTCGGCCTGCTGGACGCCGCGCTCGAACGGCGCGAGGCCGCCTGGCACTCCGGCGACGCCGAGGACTTTGTCCAGGCCGACGCCGCCTTCCACCACGCCGTGGTGGCCGCCGCCCACAACGACGTGCTGCTGGCCGTCTACTCCGACCTCGGCGAGGTCACCCGCGAGCACCTGCGCAACGACGTCGGCCCCGAGCTGATCGCCGAGCGCTACATCGGCCACCACACCATCCGGGACGCCATCCGGGACGGCGACCCCCAGCGCGCCTCGGTCGAGGCCGGCCGCGCCATCGGCGCCTGCGCGACCGCCGACGCGTAGGCGCGCCCCCGGCGCCCCCGGCGCCCCCGCAACGGAAACGGGGGCCGGCCCCCGCCCCCCCCGCGCGGGGGGGGGGGAGGGGGGGGGAGCCCGCGGGGGGGGGGCCCCCGCCGCGCGCAG
>NZ_JBHYGR010000161.1:3217-14552 GCF_042738155.1 Kitasatospora sp. NPDC059088
CCCCTGGGGGGCTTGCGCCCCCGCCTCGGGGTGGGCGCCCCCCGGCGCCCCCGGGCGCCCCCCCACCTCAACCCCAACGGCCCGGCCCCCCCGTCGCGGGGGTGCCGGGCAGTGGCGGACAGCAGTCGGTCAGGCGCCGATCGCGTGCAGACCGCCGTCGACGTGGATGATCTCGCCGGTGGTCTTCGGGAACCAGTCCGACAGCAGGGCGACGACGCCGCGGCCGGCCGGCTCCGGGTCGCTCAGGTCCCACTTGAGCGGGGAGCGGTGGTTCCAGGTGTCGGCCAGGTCGCCGAAGCCCGGGATGGACTTGGCGGCCATCGAGCCGATCGGGCCCGCCGAGATCAGGTTGCAGCGGATGTCCCGCTCGCCCAGGTAGCGGGCCAGGTAGCGGTTGGTCGACTCCAGGGCGGCCTTGGCCGGGCCCATCCAGTCGTACTGCGGCCACGCGTACTGGGCGTCGAAGGTCAGGCCGACGACCGAGCCGCCGTCCTGCATCAGCGGCAGCAGCGCCGTGGTGAGCGACTTGAGCGAGTACGCCGAGACGTGCATCGCGGTCGCCACGGACTCCCACGGGGTGTCCAGGAAGTTGCCGCCCAGGGCGTCCTGCGGGGCGAAACCGATCGAGTGGACGATGCCGTCCAGGGTCGGCAGGGTCTCGCGGACCTGCTCGGCGATGCCGGCCAGGTCCTCCGGGCTGGAGACGTCCAGCGACAGCACCTTGACCGGCTTCGGCAGCTTCCTGGCGATGCGCTCGGTCAGGCTCGGGCGGGGGAAGGCGGTGAGGATGATCTCGGCGCCCTGCTCCTGGGCCAGCCGAGCGGTGTGGAAGGCGATGGAGGACTCCATCAGCACACCGGTGATCAGGATCCGCTTGCCCTCGAGGATTCCACTCATGATCAGTGACCCATGCCCAATCCGCCGTCGACGGGAATGACGGCTCCGGTGATGTACGCGGCCTCGTCCGAACCGAGGAACCGCACGGTGGACGCGACCTCGGCGGGCGCCGCGTAGCGGCCCAGCGGCACGCCCGAGACGATCTCCGCGCGGCGCTCGTCGCTGAGCACGGCGGTCATGTCGGTGTCGACGAAGCCGGGGGCGACCACGTTGACGGTGATGTTGCGCGGGCCGAGCTCGCGCGCCAGCGAGCGGGCGAAGCCGACCAGGCCGGCCTTGGAGGCGGCGTAGTTGGCCTGGCCCGGCGAGCCGGAGAGGCCCACCACGGAGGAGATCAGCACCACGCGGCCCTTCTTGGCGCGCATCATCAGCTTCGACGCGCGCTTGACCACCCGGAAGGTGCCGGTCAGGTTGGTGTCCACGACGGAGGTGAAGTCCTCCTCGGACATCCGCAGCAGCAGGGTGTCGTTGGTGATGCCCGCGTTGGCGACCAGCACCTGGACCGCGCCGTGCTTCTCCTCGATCTCGGTGAAGGCGGCGTCGACCTGCGCGGCGTCCGTGATGTCACAGCGCACCGCGAGGACGTCGAACTTCGCGAGGGCCTCGGGCACCTCGCCCGAACGGCTGGTGATGGCGACCTTGTCGCCCGCCTCGGCGAAGGCCTGGGCGATCGCGAGGCCGATGCCCCGGTTTCCTCCGGTGACGAGAACCGAGCGGCTCAACGATCCACCTCTCTCCGTGTCTGAGCGGGTACGTCCGAACGCGTACGCAGTGTGACGCTATCGGGCGGTCGGCGGCGGCGGCGAATCGAGCTCCCACAGCGCCGCACCGGAGGAACTGTCGCAATCCGACAATCCGCGCCCCCGGCGCCCCGCGCCCGCCGGCCGTCCGCCGCAGGCCGGGGCACCGCCGCGAAAGAACGGACCGTGCGGGAACGCTGTGCGGGAACAACGGGGGCGGGCGTGCCCGTTGCCCCCGTGGTGCGGGCCGACCCCGGGGCCGGACGTACCCTTCCCCCGAAGAGTCCCGGCGAGGAAACGAAGGCAGGGCGCATGACCAAGGCACGGCCCGGGAGCACCACCGGACGCGGACGACTGCTCGCCCTCACCGCCCTGGCCGCGGGCCTGGGCGCGACCGCCTGGGCGCTGCGCGACCTGCCGGCGGCGTTCGGGCGCCGCCCCGACGGCGGGCGCGAGGAGCGGGTGCGGGACTCCGCCCAGTACCGCGACGGCGTCTTCCACAACGCGCCCTCGACCCTCGCCCGGGCCGGGAGCGCCCCCAGCGTCGACCGCGACACCGTCCGCCGGATGCTGTTCCAGCGCGAGGGCCGCGTCCCGGCCCACCCGGTGCCCACCGTCCGCCCCGCCGCCGCCCCCGGCCCGGCCGCCGAGGGCGTGGAGATCACCTGGTACGGGCACGCCTCCGCGCTGGTCGAGATCGAGGGCTCGCGGGTGCTGCTCGACCCGATCTGGAGCGACCGCTGCTCCCCCTCCGCCCACGTCGGCCCCAAGCGGCTGCACCCCGTCCCGGTCGAGCTGGAGGAGCTGCCGCCGGTCGACGCGGTGCTGATCTCCCACGACCACTACGACCACCTCGACATGGCGACCGTCAAGCGCCTGGTGCGCAGCCAGTCCGCGCCCTTCGCGGTGCCGCTCGGCATCGGCGGCCACCTGCGCCGCTGGGGCGTCCCCGAGCACCGGATCATCGAGCTGGACTGGGACGAGACCTGCACCCTGGGCGAGCTGGTCCTCACCCTCACCTCCGCGCACCACTTCTCCGGCCGCGGCCTGACCCGCAACACCACCCTGTGGGGCTCCTGGGTGATCGCCGGGCCCACCCGCAAGGTCTTCTACACCGGCGACTCCGGCTACTTCGAGGGCTACGCCCGGATCGGCGCGCAGCACGGCCCGTTCGACGCCGCCCTGGTGCAGATCGGCGCCTACGACGCGGCCTGGCCGGACATCCACATGACCCCCGAGGACGCCGTCCTCGCCCACCGGGACCTCACCGCCGGGCTGCTGGTGCCGGTCCACTGGTGCACCTTCAACCTGGGCCTGCACCCCTGGGCCGAGCCGATCGAACGGCTGCTCAAGGAGGCCAAGGCCCAGGCCGTCCCGCTGGCCGTCCCGCGCCCCGGCGAGCGGATCGACGTGGACAACCCGCCGGAGCTGGACGGCTGGTGGGAGTCCGTCTCCTGACGGCCGCGCACGCCCCCGGACCCCCCTGGCCGAAACCGCAACGCACCGGACCAAATGCGCTGGCCGGGAACCCGGTGGAAGGGAAATGATGCGGTGCGGACGCCCCTGTGGCGCCGCACCGCCACCCTCCGCGACCTGGGAGCCCGATTGCCTCCGATCCCTCCGGCCGACAGCGCCGGCGCCGCGCACGGACGCGCCGTCGACCCGCTGTTCCTCGCCCTGCCGCTGCACGCCCTCGCCGACGCCGCCCTCACCCGGGCCCGCGAACTCGGCGCCACCCACGCCGACTTCCGCCTGGAGCGGGTCCGCAGCGCCTCCTGGCGGCTGCGCGACGCCCGGCCGGCCGGCACCTCCGACACCGTCCAGCTGGGCTTCGCCGTCCGGGTGCTGCTGGACGGCGCCTGGGGCTTCGCCGCCGGAGTCGACCTCACCCCGGGGGCCGCGGCGGAGGTCGCCGCCCAGGCCGTCGCGGTGGCCCGGCTCTCCGGCGGGATCAGCCGGGCGGCCGGCTCCACCGAGCGGGTCGAGCTGGCCGACGAACCCGTCCACGCGGACGTCACCTGGGTCTCCTCGTACGAGGTCAACCCCTTCGAGGTGCCGGACGCCGACAAGACCGCGCTGCTCGCCGAGCGCAGCTCCCGGCTGCTCGCCGCCCCGGGTGTCTCGCACGTCCAGGCGGCGCTGCTGACGGTGCAGGAGAACAAGTTCTACGCCGACACCGCGGGCACCGTGACGACCCAGCAGCGGATCCGGCTCCACTCCGACCTGGAGGCCACCTCGGTCGACGAGCGCACCGGCGCCTTCGACTCGATGCAGACCCTGGCCCCGCCGGTCGGCCGCGGCTACGAGTACCTGACCGGCACCGAGTGGGACTGGGACGCCGAGCTCGCCGAACTGCCCGTCCTGCTGGCCGAGAAGATGAAGGCCCCGAGCGTCCGCCCGGGCCGCTACGACCTGGTCATCGACCCGTCCAACCTCTGGCTGACCATCCACGAGTCGATCGGCCACGCCACCGAGCTGGACCGCGCGCTCGGCTACGAGGCCGCCTACGCCGGCACCTCCTTCGCCACCTTCGACCGACTCGGCAGCCTGCGCTACGGCTCCGAGCTGATGAACGTCACCGGCGACCGCACCGCCGAGCACGGCCTGTCCACCATCGGCTACGACGACGAGGGCGTCGCCACCCAGTCCTGGGACCTGATCCGGGACGGCGTCCTGGTCGGCTACCAACTCGACCGCGGCATGGCCAAGTTGAAGGGCTTCGAGCGCTCCAACGGCTGCGCCTTCGCGGACTCCCCCGCGCACGTCCCGGTCCAGCGGATGGCCAACGTCTCGCTCCAGCCCGCCGTCGACGGCCCGGACACCGCGGGCCTGTTCGCCGGGGTGGAGAACGGCCTCTACATCGTCGGCGACCGCTCCTGGTCGATCGACATGCAGCGCTACAACTTCCAGTTCACCGGCCAGCGCGCCTACGCCATCAAGAACGGCGAACTCGCCGGCCAGGTCAAGGACTTCGCCTACCAGGCCACCACCACCGACTTCTGGGGCTCGATGGCGGCCGTCGGCGGCCCGCAGACCTACCTGCTCGGCGGCGCCTTCAACTGCGGCAAGGCGCAGCCCGGCCAGATCGCGGCGGTCAGCCACGGCTGCCCGTCGGCGCTGTTCCGCAACGTCAACGTGCTCAACACCCAGCAGGAGGCGGGTCACTGATGACCGCGATGCAGCCCCACGAACTCGTCGAGCTGGCCCTCGGCCTGTCCCGCGCCGACGGCTGCGTGGTGATCGCCGACGAGGAGTCCACCGCCAACCTGCGCTGGGCCGGCAACGCCCTGACCACCAACGGCGTCACCCGCGGCCGCCGCCTCACCGTGATCGCCACCGTGGCCGGCGCCGAGGGCACCGCCTCCGGCGTGGTCGCCCGCGAGGCCGTCACCGCCGAGGACGTCGAGGGCCTGGTCCGCGCCGCCGAGGCGGCGGCCCGCGCGGCCGGACCGGCCGAGGACGCCCAGCCGCTGGTCGACGGCCGGCCGTCGTCCCCGGACTTCACCGCGCCGCCCGCGGAGACCTCCATCGAGGTGTTCGAGGCCTTCGGCCCGGCCCTCGGCGAGGCCTTCGCCCGCGCCGCCGCCCAGGGCGAGCTGCTGTACGGCTTCGCCCGGCACGAGATCACCACCAGCTACCTGGGCAGCTCCACCGGCCTGCGGCTGCGCCACGACCAGCCCACCGGCATGGTCGAGATCAACGGCAAGACCGCCGACCTCAGCGGCTCCGCCTGGGTCGGCGCCGGCACCCGGGACTTCACCGACGTCGACGTCCCCGCCCTGCACGCCGAGCTCACCAAGCGGCTCGGCTGGGGCGCCCGCAGGATCGACCTGCCCGCCGGGCGGTACGAGACGCTGCTGCCGCCCGCGGCCGTCGCCGACCTGCTGCTCTGCCTGCACTGGGCCGCCGGCGCCCGGGACGCCGTCGAGGGCCGGTCGGTCTTCTCCCGGCCCGGCGGCGGGACCAGGGTCGGCGACAAGCTCGCCGCGCTGCCGCTGACGCTGCGCGCCGATCCGGACGAGCCCGGCCTGGAGGCCGCCCCGTTCGTGCTGGCGCACCGCACCGGCGGCGACGTCTCGGTCTTCGACAACGGCGCGCCGATCGAGGCCACCGAGTGGATCCGCGAGGGCGTGCTGACCGAGCTGGTCACCAGCCGCCGGACAGCCGGCCTCACCGGCCTGCCGCTGCGCCCGGGCATCGACAACCTGGTGCTGGAGACGGCCGACCAGGAGTCCGCGCCGACCCTGGACGAGATGATCGCCCGCACCGAGCGCGGCCTGCTGCTCACCTGCCTCTGGTACATCCGCGAGGTGGACCCGGCGACGCTGCTGCTCACCGGCCTCACCCGGGACGGCGTCTACCTGGTGGAGAACGGCGAGGTGGTCGGCGCGGTCAACAACTTCCGGTTCAACGAGTCCCCGGTCGACCTGCTCGGCCGGATCACCGAGGCGGGCCGCACCGAGCCCTGCCTGCCCCGCGAATGGACCGACTACTTCACCCGCACCGCGATGCCACCCGTGCGTGTCGCGGACTTCAACATGAGTTCGGTCAGCCCGGCCTCATAGCCACTGACCAACGGGGGGATGGAAAGAACATGATGGACGAGAAGCGGCTGGTCAGATCGAGCAAGATGCTGTCGCGCATCCTGCGGCACGAGCCGGAGCTGGTGGGGATCACGCTGGACGACTCCGGCTGGGTCCGGATCGACGTCCTGCTCGGCGCCCTCGCGGCGAAGGGCAGGCCGCTCACCAGGCCCGAGCTCGACCACGTCGTGGCCACCAACAACAAGCGCCGCTTCGGCTACTCCCCGGACGGCCTCTCGATCCGCGCCAACCAGGGCCACACGGTGGCGGTCGACCTCGGTCTGACCGCCACCGTGCCGCCGCCGGTGCTCTACCACGGCACCGCCGACCGCCACCTGGCGTCGATCTTCCGCGAGGGGCTGCGCCCGATGACCCGCCGGGACGTCCACCTCTCGGCGGAGACCGAGACTGCCACCCGGGTCGGCGCCCGGCACGGCCGCCCGGTCGTGCTGACCGTCAACGCGGCCGCGATGGCGGCGGCCGGCCACGAGTTCCGGCTCAGCGAGAACGGCGTCTGGCTCACCGACGCCGTCCCCCCGCTCTACCTCTCCCGGCGCTCGTAGACGCTCCTGACGCCGTACGGCTCCCCTATCACGCCCGACCGGGTGGGCCCCGCCCACCCGGTCTCGTCGTCCCGGGCGCCCGGGCGTACCGTGAGGAGGCCGTGCGGAACAGCGCGCGGATGCCTGGACGAGGGCGGTTGGACACATGGGCAAGAGCGCCGGCGGCGGACAGATCCACCGGATCACGGGGGCGCGCAGCAGCCTCTCCGAGGACGTCCGGGGGCGCCAGCGCCGCTACGTCATCTCGATGCTGCTGCGCACCGTCTGCGTACTGCTCGCGGTGGTGCTGTGGAACGTCGAGCGCTGGCTGGCCTTCGGGGCGCTGGCGGGCGGGGTGCTGCTGCCGTACTTCGCGGTGCTGATCGCCAACGCCGGCCGGGAGCGGGCACCGGGCCTGCCGAGCTCCTTCGACTTCCCGTCCGACACCCCGCTGATGCTCGGCCCCGGTGGTACGGGTGGGGCTGGTGCGGCTCCTGGTACAGGACAGGCAAAGCCCTCCGGCACCGGAACGTCACCGAGCGCGAACTGACCGCCCGGTTTACGGGGATTGAGCCGGAATCAGGTCGGCGAAAGCTCAGAAGAAGCTCAGATTAATCATGCAAGACCTCCCCATCCGAGGCCTTCGGCGTGACATACTGCGTACGCGCTCCGCATCCCCCGTCGGAGCGACGGACCGACGCCGGGCGGCTCCCCCCGTGGCTGCCCGGCGTCGCCATGCCCGGATCCGGTCGGGCCCGCGCGGCGTGACAGACTGGCGGTGACCACGCACCCGCCGAACCCCGGAGGACGGCCCCCGATGGACACCCCGCAGACCCCGATCTGCTCCGCCAAGGGCTGCCGGGCGGACGCCCACTGGGTGCTGGTGTGGAACAACCCCAAGCTGCACACCCCGGACCGCCGCAAGACCTGGCTCGCCTGCGAGGAGCACCGCGAGCACCTGTCCCAGTTCCTGGGCGTGCGCGGCTTCCTCAAGGAGGTCGTCGCCTTCGCCGACTGGACCCCGGAAGAGGCCTGAGGCCCGTCCGGCCTAGGGCCTGTCCGGCGGATCTTGGCAGATCAGCGCGCGGCGTTGGGCGCCCGGCTGGGCGTGCGCCCGAGTCGGCTTCGTACTGGACGTACTTGGGCGATTCGGGCGTGCGTCCAGGCGGGATGCCCGGCGTCGCGCGCCTGGCAAGATCCGCCGGACAGGCCCTAACCGCCGATCGCCGACATCGGCCGCTCGGGCTGGTGGAACTCCGGGTCGTCGATCCCGGCCCCGGCCTTCTTTCCCCACATCGCCGCCCGCCACAGCGCGGCCAGCTCCGCGTCGTCCGCTCCCGAGCGCAGCGCGGTGCGCAGGTCCGTCTCCCCGGTCGCGAACAGGCAGTTGCGCACCTGTCCGTCGGCGGTCAGCCTGGTCCGGTCGCAGGCCCGGCAGAACGGCCGGGTGACGGAGGCGATCACGCCGACCCGGCCGGCGCCGCCGTCCACCACCCAGCGCTCGGCGGGCGCCGCGCCCCGGCGCCCGGACGGCTCCGCGGTGAGCGTGAACCGGGCCCGCAGCAGCTCCAGGATCTCCTCCGCGGTGACCATCGACGAGCGGTCCCAGCCGTGCTGGGCGTCCAACGGCATCTGCTCGATGAAGCGCAGCTCGTAGCCCCGCTCCAGGCACCAGGCCAGCAGGTCGGCCGCCTCGTGGTCGTTGACCCCGCGCATCAGCACCGCGTTCAGCTTCACCGGCGCCAGCCCGGCCGCCTCGGCGGCGGCCAGCCCGTCCAGCACGTCCTGGTGGCGCCGGCGGCGGGTGAGGGTGAGGAACACCTCGGGGTCGAGGGTGTCCAGCGAGACGTTGACCCGGTCCAGTCCGGCCTCGCGCAGCGCCGTCGCGGTGCGGGCCAGTCCGATGCCGTTGGTGGTCAGCGACAGCTCGGGGCGCGGCTCCAGCTCGGAGCAGGCGGCGACGATCGCGACCAGACCGGGGCGCAGCAGCGGCTCGCCGCCGGTGAAGCGGACCTCGCGCACGCCCAGGTCGCACACGGCGAGGGTGACCAGCCGGACGATCTCCTCGTCGCTGAGCAGGTCCGGCTTGGCCAGCCACTGGAGCCCCTCCTCCGGCATGCAGTACGTGCAGCGGAGGTTGCACCGGTCGGTGAGGGAGACCCGCAGGTCGACGGCGCGTCGTCCGAAGGTGTCGAGCAGCACGTGCGTCCCTTCCCGAAAAACCGCCGGCCCGGCCACCGTCGCGGCGGGCCGGGCCAGCATAGTCATGCCGGATCGATCAGTGGGCGCCCAGCCCGGTGAGCGAGCGGACCTCCAGTTCAGCGTACTTCGCCGGGTCCGGACGTTCCTTGGACAGCAGGGTGCCGAGCCAGCCGGCCAGGAAGCCGATCGGGATGGAGACCAGGCCGGGGTTCTCCAGCGGGAACCAGTGGAAGTCGGCGTCCGGGAAGAGCGAGTTCTTGGCCCCGGAGAGCACCGGGGAGAACACCACCAGCACCACCGAGGAGACCAGGCCCGCGTAGACCGAGCTGACCGCGCCGGTGGTGGTGAAGCGCTTCCAGAACAGCGAGTAGAGCAGGGTCGGCAGGTTGGCCGAGGCGGCCACCGCGAAGGCCAGCGCGACCAGGGCGGCGGTGCTGAGCTTGCCCGCGTAGAGGCTGAGCACGATGGCGACGGCGCCGATCGCGACGGCGGCCCACTTGGCGGACCGCACCTCCTCCTTCTCGGTCGCCTTCCCGCGCCGGATCACATTGGCGTAGAGGTCGTGGGCGAAGGAGGCCGAGGAGGCCAGGGTGAGCCCGGCGACCACGGCGAGGATGGTGGCGAAGGCGACCGCCGAGATCACCGCGAGCATGATCGCCCCGCCGGTGGTGCCGGCCCCGCCGCCGAGCTGCTCGGCGAGCAGCGGCGCCGCGGTGTTGCCGGAGGGCGTCTTGCCCTCGACGGCCACCATGCCGCTGCGGCCGACCAGCGCGGCCGCGCCGAAGCCCAGCGCCAGGGTCATCAGGTAGAAGACGCCGATGATGCCGATCGCCCAGAGCACGGACTTCCGGGCCGTCTTGGCGGTGGGGACGGTGTAGAAGCGGACCAGGATGTGCGGCAGGCCGGCGGTGCCGAGCACCAGGGCGATCCCGAGGCTGATGAAGTCGAGCTTGGAGGTGTTGGTGGCCCCGTACTTCAGCCCCGGTTCCAGGAAGGCCGAGCCCTTGCCGCTCGCGGAGGCGGCCGCGCCGAGCAGTTCGGAGGGGTTGAAGTGGTACTTGGCGAGCACCAGGACGGTCATCAGCGCGGCGCCGGCGATCAGCAGCACGGCCTTGACGATCTGCACCCAGGTGGTGCCCTTCATACCCCCTATCACCACGTAGATGATCATCAGCGCGCCGACCGCGAGGATGGTCCAGCGCTTGGCGCCCTCCCCGGTGACCCCCAGCAGCAGCGCCACCAGGGCGCCGGCGCCGACCATCTGGGCGAGCAGGTAGAAGATCGAGACCACGATGGTGGAGATCCCGGCCGCGGTGCGCACCGGGCGCTGGCGCATCCGGAACGCGAGCACGTCCGCCATGGTGAACCGGCCGGAGTTGCGCAGCGGCTCGGCGATCAGCAGCAGCGCGACCAGCCAGGCGACCAGGAAGCCGATCGAGTACAGGAAGCCGTCGTAGCCGGTGAGGGCGATGATCCCGGCGATGCCGAGGAAGGACGCGGCGGACATGTAGTCGCCGGAGATGGCCAGGCCGTTCTGGAAGCCGGTGAAGCCGCGGCCGCCGGCGTAGAAGTCGGCGGCGCTGCGGTTCTGCCGCCCGGCCCAGACGGTGATGACCAGGGTGGCCACCACGAAGAGCCCGAACAAGGACATGATCAGACCGCGGTGCTCCGTGGCGGAGCTGGCGAGCGGTGTCATTCGGCGGACTCCCGGGGGGCGTGGACGACGGCTCCGTAGGCCTCGCGGATCGCCGCGGCGGGCGGGTCGATCCGCCGGTCCGCGTAGCGGGCGTACCAGGCGGCGATGACGAAGGTGGTGACGAACTGCAGCAGCCCCAGCACCAGGGCCACGTTGATGTGCCCGACGACCTTGGTGCCCATCAGCCCGGGGGCGTAGCAGGAGAGCAGGACGTAGAGCAGGTACCAGAGCACGAAACCGATGGTGACCGGAAAGGCGAAGCTCCGGAACGAGCGCCGCAGGGTACGGAACTCCTCACTGTCATCGATGAGTTGGACTTCCGTAGCAGTAGTGGTGATCGGCGGCGAATCCACTCTGTCTCCTCACTCCTTCGGCGTAGCGGTCACACGGGGGGACAATTCGAACGTGAGGGACGTCACATTCCTCGTGCGCGCCGCGCAATGCTAGGAGCGTCGTGCCCACCCCGGAAGGGGTTGACCGCGATCAGCCAGTCGTTCACCCTCTCGAACCACCCAATTGGCCGAAAACCACCACTCGCGTCACATCCGGACCGGGGTCACCACAACCGAAAGGGGGGGGGCCCGCCCCCAGCGGCCCCCCCCCGGTGCGAACCGGGCGAGAATCAATCGGGACGGGGCGGCACCGCGGCCCGCCCGAGCCGGGGGGCGGGGGCCG
>NZ_JBHYGR010000161.1:14562-19329 GCF_042738155.1 Kitasatospora sp. NPDC059088
CCGTCCAACGGTGCCGCCCCTGTTGACGAAGCGTCAGAATCAGAAGGCGATCCGGACCTTCAGCGCGGACCGCTCGTCCATGGCGCGATAGCCGTCCGGAACGCCGTCCAGATCGACCGTCCGGTCGAAGACCAGACCCGGCTCGATCGCACCGGAGAGCACGTCCGGCAGCAGCTCGGGGATGTACGCGCGGGCCGGGGCCACGCCACCGTTGAGCGAAACGTTTCGGCCGAACATCTGACCGATGTCGACGCCCGCGCTGCCGCCGTGCGGCACGCCCACGTAGCCGACCGCGCCGCCGTCCCGGGTGATCGAGACCGCCGTCCGCATCGACTCCTCGGTGCCGACCGCCTCCAGCACCGCGTGCGCGCCCAGGCCGCCGGTCAGCTCCTTGACGGCCTCGATCGCCGCGTCACCGCGCTCGGCCACCACGTCCGTCGCCCCGAAGCGCCGGGCCAGCTCCGTCCGGGCGGTGTGCCGGCCCAGGGCGATGATCCGGCCCGCGCCCAGCCGGTTCGCCGCCAGCACGCCGCACAGGCCCACCGCGCCGTCGCCGACCACCGCGACCGTCGCGCCCGGGCGCACCCCCGCCGAGACCGCCGCGTGGTGCCCGGTCGCCATCACGTCGGACAGCGCCAGCAGGCCCGGCAGCAGCTTCTCGTCGCCCACCGCCTCCTTCGGCAGCTTCACCAGCGTCCCGTCCGCGAACGGCACCCGCACCGCCTCGCCCTGGCCGCCGTCCGAACCCACCGACCCCCAGAACCCGCCGTGCGGGCAGGACGTCTGGAGGCCTTCGAGACAGAACTCACAGACCCCGTCCGACCAGACGAAGGGCGCGACCACGAAGTCACCCTTGGCGAAGCCCCGGACCTCGGCGCCGACCTCCTCGACCACGCCCAGGAACTCGTGCCCGATCCGCTGCCCGGGCACCCGCTGGGCCACCCCGCGGTAGGCCCACAGGTCGCTGCCGCAGATACAGGCGTTGACCACCCGGAGCACGACGTCCGTCGGCTGCTGGATCACCGGGTCCGGTACCTCTTCGATCCGGATGTCGTTCGGTCCGTGGATCACCGTGGCGCGCATGCGTTCTTCCTCACACAGAACCGGCCCACCGGCCGGAAACGATCTCGACCAGGTGTACGACACCCATGCGGACCACTCTATTCCGGCTACCCCGTCGGAACATTTCGACCGGCCCCGGCCGACTCGCCCCTTATCCTGTTGGACCATGCAACCGATCCAGCCCGAGACGTACGGCGCGCCGCGGACCGCCCCGGTCCCCGCCCAGCGTTCCGCCGCCCCCGCCGAGGGTTTCGCGGTCGTCGACGTCGAGACCACCGGTCTCGGCCGCTCCGACCGCGTCATCTCGGCCGGTGTCTACCAGCTGGACGGCGACGGCGAGGTGACCGACCACTGGTACACCCTCGTCAACCCCGAACGGGACCCGGGCCCGGTCTGGATCCACGGCCTCACCGCCGAGCTGCTCTCCGGCGCGCCGACCTTCCCCGAGATCGCCGAGGAGTTCGCCACCCGCCTGGCGAACCGCGTCCTGGTCGCGCACAACGCGCTGTTCGACTGGAACATGATCTCCCGCGAGTTCTCCCGGGCCGGCCGCAGCGCCCCGGTCGAGCAGCGGCTGTGCACCATGGTCCTCTCCCGCGACCTGCGCCTCCCGCTGCCCAACGGCAAGCTCTCCTCCCTCGCCGCCCACTTCGGCGTCCAGCAGCGCCAGGCCCACAACGCCCTGGACGACGCCCGGGTGCTCGCCGAGGCCTTCCGCCCCAGCCTCCGCCTGGCCCGCACCCACGGCATCCCGCTGCCCTTCCAGACCTGCGTCGCGGTCACCGACCTCGGCGAGGACGAGCCCGCCGCCCCCGGCCGTGGCAACTGGACCGGCGCCCAGTACCGCCAGGCCAAGAAGCGCCCGGCCTGCCCGTACCCCAACCCGGGGCGCTGGGAGGACGGCAAGCCGCTGGTCCAGGGCATGCGGGTGGCCTTCACCGGGGACACCGCCACCGACCGCGAGGTGCTGGAGGACCGCGCCGTCGAGGCCGGCCTGCACATCGCCACCTCCGTCAGCCGGCTCACCAGCCTGCTGGTCACCAACGAGCCGACCAGCTGGAGCGGCAAGGCCCGCAAGGCCCGCGACGTCGGCACCCCGATCGTCACCGAGGACGCCTTCCTCCAGCTGCTGCGCGAGGTCGCCCCGCACCCCGGTGCGTGAGCCCGTTGTGAGGTCGGCGTACCGTTCCCATGTGTACCGTTTTCTGCTGACCCGCCAGTGGCTGATCACCATGCTGATCGCGCTGCTGCTGATCCCCGCGACGATCAAGCTGGGCTTCTGGCAGCTGCACCGCCACGAGGCGCGGGTGGCCCGGAACGAGCTGATCGGCAAGGCCCTCACGGCCTCGCCGGTGCCCTTCGACAGCCTCTCCGCCGCCCCCGGCACCGCCGTACCCTCCGCCCTCACCTGGCGCGCCGTGACGGCCACCGGACAGTACGACCCGGCACACGAGTTCGTCGTCCGCAAGCGGACCGACGCCAACGGCACCCTCGGCTACTTCGTCCTCACCCCGCTCAAGCTCTCCGACGGCAAGGGCACCGTCCTGATCAACCGCGGCTGGGTCCCCTCCGGCGACGGCGCCACCCAGTACCCGCCCGTCCCGGCCGCCCCGACCGGCGAGGTCACCCTCACCGGCCGGATGCGCGCCGACGAGACCACCGGCAGCAGCGGCGGCTGGGTCAAGGACCGGGCCGGCCTCCCCGACCGCCAGTTCAACCTGATCAACACCGAACAGCAGTCCAAGGAGACCGGCAGCCCCCTCCTCGGCGGCTACCTGGAACTCACCGCCACCACCCCGTCCCCGGCCGACCAGCCGCAGCTGATCCCCGAGCCCAACCACTCCGACATCGGCCCGCACATGGCCTACGCCATCCAGTGGTGGCTGTTCACCGCGATGATCCCGGTCGGTCTCTGGGTCCTCGTCCGCCGCGAGGCCAAGGACCGCGCCAAGCAGGCCGCCGAACCCGAGGTCCCCCTCGACGCCCTCCCGGCTTAGAGCGCGTCCTCCAACTCCCGCAACAACCGCGCCTTCGCCCGCGCCCCCACCACCGACCGCACCGGCTGCCCGTCGCGGAACAGCATCAACGTCGGCATCGACAGCACCCCGTACGCCGCCTGGGTCCGGGGGTTGCGGTCCACGTCGACGCTCACCACCCGGAACCGGTGCGCCTCCTCCCGCGCGACGTCCGCCAGCACCGGCGCCATCATCCGGCACGGCGGGCACCAGTCCGCCGTGAAGTCGACCAGCACCGGCCCCTCCGCCGCCAGCACCTCCACGGCGAACGTCTCGTCCGTCACCGCCGGCACACCCGCGATCTCCACCATCGTCTACTCCCTCTGCTCCCTGGCCAGTTCACACTCGGGCGGCTGCTCGGAGGCCGCGAGCTCGTCCCGCGCCCGCACCGCCCGCTCGAACTGCCCGGCCACCTGCACCCGGACGTCCCGCAAGCGCGCGATGCACTCGTCCAACTCGGCCAACTTCCGCCGGTAGACCTCCAACGAGGCCGGACACGAATCCCCCTCCGGGTGCCCCGCCCGCAGACACTCCACGAACGGCCGGGTCTCCTCCAACCCGAACCCGAAGTCCTGCAGCATCCGGATCTCCCGCAGCAGCCGCACGTCCTCCTCCCCGTACGCCCGGTACCCGTTCCCAGCCCGCCGGGCCGGCAACAGCCCCAACTGCTCGTAGTACCGCAACGCCCGCGTCGTCGTCCCCGCCCGCTCCGCCAACTCCCCGATCCGCATACCGCCCCACTCCTCCCGAA
The DNA here is from genome assembly GCF_042738155.1 of Kitasatospora sp. NPDC059088. NCBI lineage: Bacteria > Bacillati > Actinomycetota > Actinomycetes > Kitasatosporales > Streptomycetaceae > Kitasatospora > Kitasatospora sp. NPDC059088. Next base: position 18,391 of record NZ_JBHYGR010000161.1, read on the forward strand.
CAACCACCACCGACGCTAAACCTTCCCCCCAACGTCAACGCCAGCCCCAACCCCGCACAGCGGCCCCTACGGCGGCAAAATGTCCCCCATGGACCTAGGACTCAAGAACAAGGCCTACATCGTCACCGGCGCCACCCGAGGCCTCGGCCTCGCCGCCGCCCGCGAACTCGCCGCCGACGGTGCCCACGTACTGATCAGCGGCCGCACCCCGCAGGCCGTCGACGCCGCCGTCGCCGAGCTCGACACGCTCGGCTCCGCCCACGGCCTGGTCGCCGACAACGCCGCCCCCGACACCGCCGACCGCCTGATCGCCGAGGCCAACTCCCGTTTCGGCCGCTTCGACGGCATCCTGATCAGCGTCGGCGGCCCGCAGGCCGGCCCGGTCGAGACGACCCCCGAGTCCGCCTGGCGCGACGCCTTCGAGTCCGTCTTCCTCGGCGCCCTCCGCCTCGCCCGCACCGCGGCCGCCGCCCTCCCCTCCGGCGGGGTGATCGGCTTCGTGCTCTCCAGCTCGGTCCGCCAGCCGATCCCCGGCCTCGGCATCTCCAACGGTCTGCGCCCCGGTCTGGCGATGGCCGCGAAGAGCCTCGCCGACGAGCTCGGCCCGCGCGGCATCCGGGTGCTCGGCCTGCTCCCGGCCCGGATCGACACGGACCGGGTCCGCGAGCTGGACGCCCTCGCCCCCGACCCGGAGGCCGCCCGCGCCCAGCACAGCGCCAACATCCCGCTGGGCCGCTACGGCACCCCGGAGGAGTTCGGCAAGGTCGCCGCCTTCCTGCTCTCCCCCGCCGCCTCCTACCTGACCGGCCTGATGGTCCCGGTCGACGGCGGCGCCCTCCGCTCCCTCTAGGGCCTGTCCGGCGGATCTTGGCAGATCAGCGCGCGGCGTTGGGCGCCCGGCTGGGCGTGCGCCCGAGTCGGCCTCGTACTGGACGTACT
>NZ_JBHYGR010000162.1:0-19307 GCF_042738155.1 Kitasatospora sp. NPDC059088
CCGATGCACCGCATGGACTCCCTCCTCCGCCTTGCGATGCACGCACCCCAACGCCGCCCCGCCCGCCCTCCGGGCGAACGACGGGAGTTCGACGGCAGGCCGTATAGCGTGACCGCCATGCTGACGATCGCGCACCTCAGTGACATCCACCTCGGCCAGGTCCACCGTCGGGACGGCGGCAAGCGCGCCCGGCGGCGGGCCGAGCAGGTGATGGCGTACCTCGACGCCCTGCCCGGCCCGCTGGACGCGGTGCTGGTCACCGGCGACCTCGCCGACCACGGCTCGCCCGAGGAGTACCGCCAGGTCGCCGAGGTGCTGGCGTCCCGGCACCCGGTGCTCACCTGCCCCGGCAACCACGACGTCCGGGAGCCGTACCGGGAGGTGCTGCTCGGCGAGGCGCCGTCGACGGACCCGGTCAACCGGCTGCACCGGCTGCCCGGCGTCGACGTGCTGATGCTCGACTCCTCGATACCGGGGCAGCACGACGGCCTGCTGGCGGACGCCACCCTGGACTGGCTGGACGACCGACTCGCCTCCGGAGAGCAGGAGTCGCCGGCCCTGGTGGCCTTCCACCACCCGCCGGTCGAGCTGCACATCCCGAGCGTGGACCGGATCCGCCAGTACGGCGAGGTCCGGCTCGCACGGGTGCTCCGCCGCCACCCCCGGGTGGCCGCCCTGCTCTGCGGCCACTCCCACACCCCCGCCGCGACCACCTTCGCGGGCCTTCCGGTGCTGGTCGCGCCCGGCGTGGTGTCCACCACCACCCTGCCCTGCGAGGGCGGCCGCGGCATCACCTTCGACCACCCGCCGATGCTCGCCTTCCACGTCCTGGACGGGGACTCCCGGCTCACCACCCACTACCGGATCGTCATCTGACGGTCCGTCGGCCCCCGCCCGGCCACGTGGTCGGCGCCTGCGCCTGCGGATGCTGCGGCGACTGCGGAGGTTGCTGCGACCGGTAGGGCTGCTGCGGCGCGCTGCCCGGCCGGGGGAACGGGCGGGGCGCCAGCGGTTCGGGGGCGGCCCGGCTGCCCGCCATCGGGTGCGCGGAGTTCGGCCCGCGCATCCGCTGGGCGGCCACCTGGCGGGAGATCAGGATCTCCAGCAGGCACCACATCGTGCCGAACACCCCCAGCCCCATCGCCATCAGTGCGGGTGTCATCAGCCAACTGCCCGCGTACGAGGCCAGGGTCGCGACGACCACGCCCACCAGCGTGAAGGAGAGGCAGAGCACCGCCCGGACTGCGGCGGAGCGCACCTCGTCGGGCAGGCGGCGGCGACGGCGTGGCGCGGACATCGGGCGACCCCCAGGCGCGGATCCGGTGCTGGAACGGGGAACGGGCGCACACGAATTGCGCCCCCTTCACCTCACTCTGCCCCCGCCGAACCCGGACCATGCGTCCGAATCCACCGAACTGCCGTCAAACCGTGCCATCTGGGCAGGCGGCGGCGGGAGCTCACCCCAACTGCTGGTCGAGCTCCTCCAGGGCGCCGGTGACGATCGTCCGCATCGCCCGTTCGGCGTGCGCGGCGTCGCCGCCGCAGATCGCGTCGGCGACCTCCCGGTGCAGCCTGATCGCGTACGGCTCGGGCTGATGGGGCATCAGATGGTACTCGGTCCGGCCGGTGAGCACCGCCCCGACGGTGTCGCCGAGGTGGGCGAACATCTCGTTCCCGGAGGCGCGCAGCACGAGGGCGTGGAAGGCGATGTCGTACCCGAGGAAGGTGGTGAGGTCGGCCTCCCGGGCGGCGACCGTCAACTCCACGGCCAGCGAGCTGAGTTCGCGCCGGTCGTCGTCGCTGGCGTGGCTCGCGGCGAGCGCGGCCGCGGCCGGTTCGACGGCCACCCGCAGGGAGCCGAGCGAGCGCAGTTGGGCGGGCCGGTCGGCGCCGGCCAGTCGCCAGCGGATCACCATGGGGTCGAAGACGTCCCAGACCGACTTCGGCTGGACGGTGATCCCGACCCGCCGGCGGGACGCCACCAGGCGCATCCCCTCCAGGACGCGCACCGCCTCCCGGACGACCGTCCGGGACACCCCGAACCGTTCCTCCAGGTCCTCCGCGCGCAGCACCGCGCCCTCGGGGAGCTCCCCGGACGCGATCGCCGGCCCGAGCTCGTCAAGCACCCGGCCGGGCAGCCCCTGGATCTCCATCCGCCCAGGGTAGACGGCCGCCCCCGCGCGGCGCGCACCGCCCTGCGACCTACCCCACACTCCAAAAGTATGACGATTTGGTTTCCGGCACTTGAATACGTCATATCTTTGAGGCGATAGTGGCGGCCTGCAACGAAGGAGCACCACCGATGGCTCTCAACGTCGAGAACCGCGCCCTCCCGGGCACCCCCCTCACCGTCGTGGTGATGGGCGTCTCCGGTGTCGGCAAGACCACCCTGGCCCGCCTCCTGGCCGACCGCCTCGATCTCCCCTTCGCCGAGGCGGACGAGTTCCACCCGCCGGCCAACATCGCCAAGATGTCCGCCGGCACGCCGCTGGACGACCGGGACCGGGAACCCTGGCTGCGCGCCATCGGCGCCTGGCTCGGGGAGCGCACCGAGTCCGGCACCGGCGGCGTGGTCACCTGCTCGGCGTTGAAGCACGGCTACCGCGACATCCTGCGCGCGGCCGCCCCGGGCGCCTTCTTCCTGCACCTCAGCGGCGGTCACGAGCTGGTCGAGGACCGGCTCTCCCACCGCACCGGCCACTTCATGCCGTCGTCGCTGCTCGGATCCCAGTACGCCACCCTGGAGCCCCTGGGTGCGGACGAGCGCGGCGCCGTCCTGGACGTGGGCCCGTCCCCCGAAGAACTCGTCGAGATGGCCGTGGCGCTGCTGCGGCCCGTCAATGGAGACCTCGCGTGAGTATTGCCCCCACCCTCCTGGCGGCCGCCCCACCGGCCCTGCCGCACACCGGCAGCGACTCCCAGCTGCTGATCGCGGTGCTGCTCAGCATCGGCGCGATCGTCCTGCTGATCACCAAGCTGAAACTGCACCCGTTCCTCGCCCTCACGCTCGGCTCCGGCCTGCTGGCCGCCGTCGCGGGCGCCCCCTTCGACAAGCTGCTGAGCAGCTTCTCCACGGGCTTCGGTTCCACCGTGGCCAGCGTCGGTCTGCTGATCGGCCTGGGCGCGATGCTCGGCAAGCTGCTCGCGGACTCGGGCGGCGCCAACATCATCGCGGACACCGTGCTGTCCCGGACCGGCAACAAGGCGCTGCCCTGGGCGATGGCGCTGATCGCCGCCGTGCTCGGCCTGCCGCTGTTCTTCGAGGTCGGCGTCGTCCTGCTGATCCCGATCGTGCTGCTGGTCGCCCGCCGCGGCAACGTGCCGCTGATGCGGGTCGGCATCCCGGCCCTGGCCGGCCTGTCGGTGCTGCACGGCCTGGTGCCCCCGCACCCGGGCCCGCTGGTCGCGGTCGACGCGCTCAAGGCCGACCTCGGCATCACCCTGGCGCTCGGCCTGCTGATCGCCGTCCCGACCCTGATCATCGCCGGCCCGCTGTTCGCCCGGGTCGCCGAGCGCTGGGTGGGCCCGCTGGAGGTCCCGGCCGCCACGGCCCCCGAGGAGACCACCAGGTCCGAGCGCACCCCGTCGTTCGGCGCGGTGATGGCGACCATCCTGCTGCCCGTCGTGCTGATGCTCGGCAAGGCCCTGGCCGACGTGGTGATCGACGACCCGAAGGCGGTCGGCCAGCGGGTCTTCGACTTCATCGGCTCCCCGCTGATCGCCCTGCTCGCCGCGACCCTGCTCGCCATGCTGACCCTCGGCAGGGCGGCCGGCTTCGACCGGGCCCGGATCTCCGACACCGTCGGAAAGTCGCTCGGCCCGATCGCCGGGATCGTGTTCATCGTCGGCGCCGGCGGCGGCTTCAAGCAGACCCTGATCGACGTGGGCGTCGGCAACGCGGTGAGCGAGTGGTCCGGCAAGTGGCACATCTCCGCGCTGCTGCTGGGCTGGCTGATCGCCGTGCTGATCCGCCTGGCCACCGGCTCGGCGACGGTCGCCACCATCACCGCGGCCGGCATCGTGTCGCCGCTCGCCGCGAACATGTCCTCGACCCACGCGGCCCTGCTGGTGCTCGCGATCGGGGCCGGCTCGCTGTTCCTGTCGCACGTCAACGACGCCGGCTTCTGGCTGGTGAAGGAGTACTTCGGGATGAGCGTCGGGCAGACGCTCAAGTCCTGGTCGGTGATGGAGACGGTGATCTCGGTGGTCGCGATCGCCCTGATCATGCCGCTGAGCCTGATCATCTAGCGCGCCCGGCGCGCCTTCGCCCGCAGGGGCGGCACCCGTACCGTACGGGTGCCGCCCCTGCGGCGTTCGCGGTCAGTGCCCGAGCAGCCCCGAGAGCACGGCCGTGGTGGCCGCCAGCAGCTCCTCGGCCGCCGCGCCGCCGGCCGCCGTACGGGCCAGCACCCCCTCGCGCGCCGCCAGCACGACCGCCGCCGTCCGCCCGGCCCCGGCTCCGGCCGGCACCAGCTCGGGCAGCACCCGTTCCAGGACGTCGGCCAGCGCCCGCGCCACCGTCCGGTCGTGCGCGGCGAGCTGTTCGGCCAGCTCCGCGGACCGGGCCGCGACCAGCCGGAACTCCAGGAACAGCAGGATCCACCCGCTCTCCGCCGGCTCGACCCGCAGCAGCGCCTCGACCAGCAGCCGGGCCCGCTCCGGCGGCGCGAGCGCCTCGCAGGCGGCGGCGAGCCGCTCCAGCTCGGTGATCCGCCGGGCGGCCTGGTCGTCGAAGAGGGCCAGCAGCAGGTCCTCCTTGCCGGCGAAGTTCGAGTAGAAGGCCCCGCGGGTGTACCCGGCGGCGGCGCAGACGTCCTCGATGCTCGTCCGCGCGAAGCCGACGGAGAGGAACAGCTCGCTCGCCGCGGCGAGCAGTCGGGCCCGGGTGTGGACGCGCCGCCGGGGCGGTCGGGGAGCGGCGGCTTCGGTGGGGGGTGGGTTCACAGCAGCACGATACATGGTGTATTCAGTACGAGTCGTATTCAATACGAGCCGTACTGAACCACGCGCGGCCGAAGGAGCCGGACATGACCCGCCTGCTGATCACCAACGCCCACCTGCTCCACCCCGAGGACGGCACCCGCACCGACCCCGGCTGGCTGGAGGCCGCCGACGGCCGGATCACCGCCACCGGCACCGGCCGCCCGCCGGCCGCCACCGAAGCGGTCCGGGTCCTGGACGCACGGGGCGCCACCGTGCTGCCCGGCCTGATCGACGCCCACGTCCACCTGCTGGTCACCTCGCTCGACCTGCGTGACGTCGCGAACTGGACGCCCGGCTACGCCACCGTCCGCGCCCTGGCCGAGGCCGAACGGATGCTGCGCCGCGGCTTCACCACCGTCCGCGACGTCGGCGGCGCCGACCACGGCATGGCCCGCGCCCTGGCCGAGGGCCTCGTCCCCGGTCCGCGCCTGCTGCACGGCGGCAAGGCGCTCTCCCAGACCGGCGGCCACGGCGACCTGCGCCCACTCGGCGACGACTCGCTGCCCTGCTGCGAGGCCCGCCCCCACTTCGGCCGGATCGCCGACGGCGTGGACGCGGTGCGCGCCGCCGCCCGGGACGAGTTCCGCAAGGGCGCCCGGCACCTCAAGGTGCTGCTCTCCGGCGGCGTCGCCTCCCCGCACGACGAGATCGCCGCGGTCCAGTACAGCGAGGAGGAGATCCGGGCGGCCGTCGAGGAGGCCGAGAACCACAACCGCTACGTCACCGTGCACGCCTACCACCCGCGCGCGATCGACCGCGCCCTGCGGGCCGGCGTGCGCTGCGTCGAACACGGCAACCTGCTGGACGGCACCACCGTCGCGCTGCTGCTGGAGAAGGACGCCTTCCTGGTCCCCACCCTGGTCGCCTACGAGCGGACCGCGAAGCTCGGCGCCGCCTCCGGCCTGCCGCCGGCCTCACTGGCCAAGCTCGCCGAGGTCCGCGACCGCGGCCTGGAGGCCCTGGAGCTCGCCCACCGCGCGGGCGTCAACCTGGTCTACGGCAGCGACCTGCTCGGCCCGCTGCACCACGCCCAGCTGGAGGAGTTCACCCTGCGCGCCCAGGTCCAGCCGGCCCTCGACGTGCTCCGCTCGGCGACCACCACGGCGGCCCGGCTGCTCGGCCTGGCGGGGGAGATCGGCACCCTCGCCCCGGGCGCGCACGCGGACCTGCTGGTCGTCGACGGCGACCCGCTGGCCGACCTCACCGTGCTGACCCGCCCGGAGCGGCACCTCCGGCACGTGGTCAGGGCGGGCGCCGTGGTGTGAAGACGCGGGCGGGCGCCCGGGGAAACCCCGAACGCCCGCCCGCCGTACCGCAGTTACGCGTCTACTTGTTCCCGCGCTTCGCGAGGCTGTGCCTACTTGTTCCCACGCTTCGCGAGGTTGTGCCTACTTGTTCCCACGCTTCGCGAGGCTGTGCCTACTTGTTCCCACGCTTCGCGAGGAAGGCCTCGACCTCGTCCCGGATCTCCGGGGTGTCCAGCCCGCGCACCGTCATGGTGGTGCGGCGGCGCAGCACGTCGTCCGTGGTGTACGCCCACTCGTTGTCGGCCGCGTAGGCGACCTGCGCCCAGACGTCCGGGCCGTCGGCGTGGATCGGCCGGCCGAGCTCCGGGTTCTCGTCGATCATGCGGGCGATGTCGAAGGACAGGGTGCCGTAGTGGCTGGCCAGGTGCTTGGCGACCAGCGGCTCCATCCGCGAGCCCGGCTCGCGGTCGATCAGCAGCCGGTGCGCGACGGCGTTCGGCGCGCCGACGCCCGGCAGCGGGACGGTCGGGGCGATCGGGGACATGTCCTCGGCGAGGCCGGTGCCGGGCACGTGGGCCAGCTTCTCCAGCACCGCGCGGCCGATGTGCCGGTAGGTGGTCCACTTGCCGCCGGAGACCGACAGCATGCCGCCGCGGCCCTCGGTGACGACGGTCTCGCGCTTGGCGGCGGCGGTGTCACCCGGGCCGCCGGGCAGCACGCGCAGGCCGGCGAAGGAGTAGGTGATCAGGTCGCGGTCGAGGTGCTCGTCGCGGATCGCGTGCGCGGCCTCGCCCATGATCTGGTCGATGTCCGCCTCGGTGGCCCGGACGTCCTTCGGGTCGCCGGTGTACTCCTCGTCGGTGGTGCCGAGGAGGACGTGGTCCTCCCACGGGATGGCGAAGGAGACGCGGTACTTGTCGATCGGGATGGTCAGCGCGGCGCGCCACGGCGAGCGGCGCTTGACGACGACGTGGGCGCCCTTGGAGAGGCGGATCGACGGCGCGGCGCCGGCGTCCTCCATCGTGCGCAGGTGGTCGACCCACGGGCCGGTGGCGTTGAGCACCAGGCGGGCGTTCACGCCGAACTCGCTGCCGTCCAGGCGGTCGCGCAGCTCGGCGCCGGTGACCCGGCCGCCGGTGAAGCGCAGACCGGTGACCTCGGCGTGGTTGAGGACCACGGCGCCGGCGTCGACGGCGGCGCGCACGGTCATCACCGCGACGCGCGAGTCGTTCATCTGGTGGTCGCCGTAGACGGCCACCGAGCGCAGGCCCTCGGTGCGCAGCGCGGGCACCTGCTGGGCGGCGTGCGCGGCGGTGGAGACCCGGCCCATGCCGTCGCGGAAGGCGGACAGCGCCGAGTAGAGGAACACGCCGGCGCCGAGCTTGGCCGCGCCGTGCGGGCCGCCCTTGTAGACCGGCACGAAGAAGGTCAGCGGGTTGACCAGGTGCGGGGCCACGTCGGTGGAGAGCGCGCGGCGCTCCTTGTGGTTCTCGGCGACGAGCTTGACCGCGCCGGTCTGCAGGTAGCGCAGACCGCCGTGGACGAGCTTGGAGGAGGCGCTGGAGGTGGCGCCGGCGAAGTCGCCGGCGTCGACCATGGCGACCTTCAGGCCGGCCTGGGACGCGGTCCAGGCGACGGCCGTGCCGAGGATGCCGCCCCCGATCACCAGCAGGTCGTAGGTGGCCTTGCCGAGCAGCTCACGGGTCTCGGCGCGGGAAGCGGTGCGGCCGGCGGTGCGCTCGGCGCCCAGGGTCGGGATGGTTGCCATGGTGGTTGTGTACGGCGCGCTGTTCCGGCTGCGCCGTTACTCCTCTCGGGTGCGGTGCGGCCCCTGCTGGAGAGGCCGGTCGGCCCGGTGCGGCGGGCCGGTGGAACACGGTTGCGCCCGGTGCCGGAACAGCGGGCGGCCGGCCGGGGCACGGGGCCCCGACCGGCGGGTCGGTCAGTTGGTCTCTTCCTCCTCCACCCAGCCCATGGTGCGCTCCACGGCCTTGAGCCACTTCTTGTACTCGCGCTCCCGGGTGTCCTCGTCCATGCGCGGGGTCCACTCGGCGGCGCGGTGCCAGTTGGCCCGCAGGGTGTCGAGGTCGTTCCAGAAGCCGACGGCGAGACCGGCCGCGTAGGCGGCGCCGAGGGCGGTGGTCTCGGCCACGTAGGGGCGCTCGACCGGGGCGTCCAGGACGTCGGCGATGTTCTGCATGAGCAGGTTGTTGCTGGTCATGCCGCCGTCGACCTTGAGGGCGGTGAGCTCGACCCCGGAGTCCTTCTGCATGGCGTCGACGACCTCGCGGGTCTGCCAGGCGGTGGCCTCCAGGACGGCCCGGGCCAGGTGGCCCTTGGTGACGTACCGGGTCAGACCGGCGATCACACCGCGGGCGTCGGAGCGCCAGTACGGGGCGAACAGGCCGGAGAAGGCCGGGACGAAGTAGGCGCCGCCGTTGTCCTCGACGGTGTTGGCGAGGGTCTCGATCTCGGCGGCGGTGGAGATGATGCCGAGCTGGTCGCGCAGCCACTGGACGAGCGAGCCGGTGACGGCGATCGAGCCCTCCAGCGCGTAGACCGGGGCCTGGTCGCCGATCCGGTAGCCGACCGTGGTCAGCAGGCCGTGGTACGAGTTGACGATCTTCTCGCCGGTGTTCAGCAGGAGGAAGGTGCCGGTGCCGTAGGTCGACTTGGCCTCGCCCTCGTTGAAGCAGGTCTGGCCGAACAGGGCGGCCTGCTGGTCGCCGAGCGCGGCGGCGACCGGGACGCCGGCCAGGTCGCCGACGGCCTCGCCGTAGACCTCGGCGGAGGAGCGGATCTCCGGGAGGACGGTCAGCGGCACGCCCATCGAGTCGGCGATCTTCTCGTCCCACGCCAGGGTGTTCAGGTTCATCAGCATGGTGCGGCTGGCGTTGGTCACGTCGGTGACGTGCTTGCCGCCGTTCACACCGCCGGTGAGGTTCCAGATCACCCAGGTGTCCATGGTGCCGAACAGGATGTCGCCGGCCTCGGCGCGCTCGCGCAGGCCCTCGACGTTGTCCAGCAGCCAGCGGATCTTCGGGCCGGCGAAGTAGCTGGCCAGCGGGAGGCCGGTCTCGCGGCGGAAGCGGTCCTGGCCGACGTTGCGGCCCAGTTCGCGGCAGAGCGCCTCGGTGCGGGTGTCCTGCCACACCAGCGCGTTGTGCACCGGCTCACCGGTGTTCTTGTCCCACAGGACGGTGGTCTCGCGCTGGTTGGTGATGCCGATCGCGCGGATGTCGTCCTTGGTCAGGCCGGCCTTCTCCAGCGCACCGCGGACGACCGACTGCACCCGGGTCCAGATCTCGGCGGCGTCGTGCTCGACGTAGCCGGGCTGGGGGAAGATCTGCCGGTGCTCCTGCTGGTCGACGGAGACGATCCGGCCGTCGGCGCCGAAGATGATGCAGCGGCTGGAGGTGGTGCCCTGGTCGATCGCGGCGATGTAGTTACCGGTGGAGGTCATGTGGAGGGTCCTCGGCTCAAGTTCGGGGGTTACGGGGTGGGTGGGCCTGACACGGACGTTCGTTACCCGTACGTCCGGTCAGTCCCCGTGCTCGGCGGTTTCCAACCGGGCCTTTAGAACAGGGCGTTGTAGACGCCGCCGGCCGCGAGGCCGCCCAGGATCGGGCCGACGACCGGGATCCAGGCGTACGACCAGTCCGAGCCGCCCTTGTTCGGGATCGGCAGGAAGGTGTGGGCGATGCGCGGGCCGAGGTCGCGGGCCGGGTTGATCGCGTAGCCGGTCGGGCCACCGAGGGAGAGGCCGATGCCCACGACGGTGAGGGCGACGATCAGGGTGCCCATGCCGCTGTCGCCCAGGCCCTTGGTGGTGCCGAGGGTGAGGATCGCCATGCAGAGCACGAAGGTGCCGATGACCTCGGTGATCACGTTCTGGAGCGGGTTCCGGATCTCGGGCCCGGTCGAGAAGATGCCGAGGGTGGGCTCCTTGTTGGCCTGGAACTGGCCGAGGTAGGCGAGCCAGACCATGACGGCGCCGATGATCGCGCCGAGCAGCTGGGAGCCGATGTAGAGCGGCACCTGGCTCCACTCGCCGGTCTTGACGGCGATGGCGATGGTGACGGCCGGGTTGAGGTGGGCGCCGGACTTGGCCCCGGTCATGTAGGCGGCGATGAGGACCGCGAAGCCCCAGCCGAAGGTGATCGCCAGCCAGCCGGCGTTGAAGGCCTTCGACTTCTTGAGGGTCACGGCGGCGCAGACGCCGCCGCCGAGGAGTATCAGGGCGGCGGTGCCGAGGGTTTCGCCGACGAAGACGTCGCCGTTGGAGATGGCGGACACAAAGACTCCCTTGTCATGGCCCGAAGTGCGGGTGGGGGCAGGTGGCCGGTGGATCCCTGTGCGGGTGAGCGCGCCGTGGGAGTGATCTTCCCGGCCATCGTTCGACAATGTCGACCGTCATGCGGAAGCTTCCTCCCCAGGTCGGCCCCGCGTCAAGGCGGGGTTACGCAGCTGTGACCCTTCCCTCGGAAGGTCCCCCGAAGTTACCCAGCGGAGCGGCCCGAATCGGGGCAAAACGCCAAGGCGCGGACAGGCTCACCGCCCGTCCGCGCCTCAGCGTGACGAATCGACCGCGTTGCTCAGAACCGCCCGGCGCCCAGGTCGCGGGAGATCGCCCGCGCCGCGCTGCGCACCGAGGCCACCAGCGAGGGCTTCACGAAGCCGTCCTCGCAGACCCGCTCGACCGGCCCGTTGATGCACACCGCGCCCACCGGGTTGCGCCGCCGGTCCTGGATCAGCGCCGCGATCGAGGCCACGCCGTCCCAGGTCTCCTCGATCGAGTCCGCCCAGCCGCGCTCGCGGATCAGCGCGCACTCGGCGTCCAGGTCGCTCGCCTCGGTCAGCGTCCGCACGGTGTACGACTCGTACGGACCGTCGCCCAACTCCCCGCGCGCGACCGGGTCGTAGGCCACCAGGACCTTGCCGATCGCGGTGCTGTGCAGCGGCTGCATCGAGCCGACCTCCAGCACCTGCCGGGTGTCGTCGGGCCGGAACACGTGGTGCACGATCAGCACGCCCTGCTGGTGCAGCACCCCCAGGTAGACGGTCTCCCCGGCCGCCCGGGCCAGGTCGTCCGCCCAGACCAGCGCCCGCGCCCGCAGCTCGTGCACGTCCAGGTAGCTCTGTCCCAGCCGCAGCAGCTCGGCGCCCAGCTGGTACTTGCCGCTCTCCGGGTCCTGCTCGACGAACCCCTCCTGCTGCAGCGTGCGCAGGATGCCGTGCGCGGTGCCCTTGGCGAGGTCCAGTGCCGTCGCGACCTCGGACAGCCCCAGGCGGCGCTCGCCGCCGGCCAGCAGGCGCATGATCGCGGCGGCCCGGGAGAGCGACTGGATCGGGCCGGGCATGGATACCTCCGGACGACAGGCGGTCGACATTGTCGACCGCAGTGGTGACGGGACGAGTCTGCCAGGCCGCCGTCCGTCCGTGCACCTTCCCCCTCGGTAACCCGCGCTCGACCCGGTGTTAACCTTCCGCGCCCGCTACCCTTCCACCCCGCTGAGCAGCCCGCGCCGCACCGACACCTCGGCCGCCAGCGCGGCGATCCCGTCGGTGCCGACCCGGCAGCAGCCGCCGACCAGCCGCGCGCCGTCCGCCAGCCAGCCGCCCACCCGCGCCGAGCGGAAGGTCGGCTCCCCGCGCCAGTCCCGGCGGTCCGGGTCCCAGTGCTCCCCGCTGTTCGGGTAGACCACCACCGGCTTCCCGGTCACCTCCGCGGCCACCGCCACCGCCAGGTCCGCGTCCCGCGGAGTGCAGCAGTTCACACCCACCGCCAGCACCTCGTCCACCTCCGCGGCCAGCGCGAACGCCTCCTCCAAGGGCTGCCCGGCCCTGGTCCGGCCGTCCGCCACGCTGTACGACAGCCAGGCCGGCACCCCCAGCCCGCGCACCAGCTCCAGCAGCGCCCGCGCCTCGTCCGCGTCCGGCACCGTCTCCAGCGCCAGCACGTCCGGCCGGGCCGCCGCCAGCACCTCCAGCCGGGGCCGGTGGAACGCCACCAGCTCCGCGTGGTCCAGCCCGTACCGGCCCCGGTACTCCGAACCGTCCGCCAGCACCGCCCCGTACGGGCCGACCGAGGCCGCCACCCAGCGCCGCCGGCCGCCCGGCTCGGCCCGCGCCGCCTCCCGGGCCAGCTCCACGCTGCTCGCCAGCAACCGGGCCGCCGCCGCGTGCCCCACCCCGCGCCGGGCGAAGCCCGCGAAGCTCGCCTGGTAGCTCGCCGTGATCGCGACGTCGGCCCCCGCCGCGAAGTACGCCCGGTGCGCCGCCACCACGGCGTCCGGGTCGTCCGCGAGTAGCCGCGCCGACCACAGCGCGTCCGACAGGTCGTGCCCCGCGGAGGCCAACTGGTTGGACATCCCGCCGTCCAGGACCAGCGGGCCGGCCGCCAGTGCCGTGGCGAAGTCCGGCGGGGGAGCAGTGGGCATCTCGGTCTCCTCGGGCGCGGTCGTTCCTGGTCACAGCCTAGAAGCCGGAGCCCCCCGCCGACCGGGAAAACCGTTTGCCGCCGGGGAACGGAGTCGTTACGTTGTGCTCATCCCGAGAACGACAGCACCAGGTGCCCCAGGGGCGCGGAGAGGAGCCGGCGATGGCAGCGGACGACGCGTCCCCCCAGCCCGCCGCCGGGCCCACGGCCGAGCAGGAGTGGCTCGCCGCGTACGACCCGCGCGCCTACGCCCCGATCGCCGTCACCGTCGACGTGGTGGCCCTGACGCTGCGCGGCGGCCGGCTGCACGTGCTGCTGGTCGAGCGCGGCGCCCCGCCCTACCAAGGCTGCTGGGCGCTGCCCGGGGGCTTCCTGCGGGCGGGGGAGGAGGGCCTCGACGAGGCCGCCGCCCGCGAACTCGCCGAGGAGACGGGCCTCCAGGGCGTCTCCGAGGCCGAGGCCGCGCTCTGCCGCCTGCACCTCGAACAACTCGGCACCTACGGCGCCCCCGAGCGGGACCCGCGGATGCACGTCGTCTCCGTCGCCTACCTGGCCTTCGCCCCGGACCTGCCCGACCCGCAGGCCGGCACGGACGCCGCGGCCGCCGCCTGGCACCCGGTGGCCGATCTCGACCCGGCCCCGCGGCCCCCGGACCGCGCCCCAGCCGCCGGTGTGCCCGCCGACACCCACGGGGGTGGCGTCGACGGGCACACCGGCCCCCCGCCGGTCGCACCGCAGCCGATCCGGCTCGCCTTCGACCACGCCCGCATCCTGGCCGACGGCCTCGACCGGGTGCGCGCCAAGCTGGAGTACAGCCCGCTCGCCACCGCCTTCCTGCCCCACGACTTCACCATCCCCGACCTCCGCGCCGTCTACGAGGCCGTCTGGGACGAGAAGCTCCACCCCGGCAACTTCCACCGCAAGGTCCTCTCCGCCCCCGGCTTCGTCGAGAGCACCGGCACCACCACCCAGCGCGGCGGCGCCCGCGGCGGCCCCCGCGCCCGCACCTACCACGCCGGCGGCGCCCGACTGCTGCACCCCGCCCTGCTCCGCCCCGCCCGCGAGGACGGCCCGGGCCCCGGCGCACCCGCCACCGACGACCGGCCCCGCTGAGCCCCGGGCTACCATCCGCCCATGACCACCGACGAAGCGACCCGCACCACCCACCGGCCTTTCTCCCACTGCCACTTCTGCGGCACGCCGTACGCGCCCGGCACCGACGGCTGGCCCCGCACCTGCCCCGGCTGCGCCGAGATCAGCTACCGCAACCCGCTGCCCGTCGCCGTCACCGTCCTGCCCGTCACCCGGCCCGACGCCGAGCCGGCCTTGGTCGTCATCCGCCGCACCATCGAACCCGGCTACGGCGAACTCGCCTTCCCCGGCGGCTACATGGACTTCGGCGAGAGCTGGCAGCAGGCCTGCGTGCGCGAACTCGCCGAGGAGACCGGCATCCTGGCCGACGCCGCCGACGTCCGCCTGATCCACACGGCCTCCGACCCCAACGGCCGCTTCATCATGCTCTGCGGACTCCTCCCCGCCCGCCCGCTCGCCGAACTCCCGCCCTCCCTCCCCACCGACGAGACCGAGGGCTGGCTGCTCGCCACCGCCGACACCGCGCTGGTCTGGGACTTCCACAACGGCATCCTGCGCCGCTGGTTCGACGGCGAGTTCACCCCCCGCTGAGGGGCGGCCCGCCGAGGGGTGGCGCAACGCCCGGCCGACCCTGGCGCAGCGGCCGCTCGCATGGCATGGTCTGCACCGACAGCCCAACCGGACGGGTTGGCCACGAGCTCACCCGTCCCCACCACCGGCCGGGAGACCACCACCGTGAGCACCCCAACCCAGGACCAGCCGCTCTGGCGCCCCAACCCCGCTCGCGCCGCCGCCACCAGCCTGGTCGCCTTCCAGGCCTGGGCCGCCGAACACCACGGAGCCCCGGCCGCCCCGCTCGCTCCGGCCGCCGACGACCAGCAGGCCGCCCAGCGCTACGCGGACCTGCACGCCTGGTCCACCGCCGACCTCGACCGCTTCTGGACCGCGGTGACGCAGTGGTTCGACGTCCGCTTCACCGAGGCCCCGGAGGCCGTCCTCGCCGACCCGGCCATGCCCGGCGCCCGCTGGTTCCCCGGCGCCCGCCTCAACTACGCCGAGCACGCCCTGCGCGCCGCCGAGGACGAGGCGAACGCCGACCGCCCGGCGATCCTCCACCTGGACGAGACCACCGAGCAGCCGGCCGCCCTCAGCTGGTCCGAACTGCGCCGCCAGGTCGGCTCGCTGGCCGCCGCCCTGCGCGCCCGTGGCGTCCGCCCCGGCGACCGGGTCAGCGCCTACCTGCCGAACATCCCGCAGGCCGCCGTCGCACTGCTCGCCACCGCCGCCGTCGGCGCCGTCTGGACGAGCTGCGCCCCCGACTTCGGCGCCCGCAGCGTCCTCGACCGCCTCCAGCAGATCGAACCCGCGGTCCTCTTCGCCGTCGACGGCTACCACTACGGCGGCAAGGACCACGACCGCACCGAGGTCGTCGCCGAGCTGCGCCGCGAACTCCCCAGCCTGCACACCGTGGTGCACGTCCCGCTGCTCGGCGCCCCGGCCCCCGAGGGCGCCCTCCGGTGGGAGGACCTGGTCGCCGAGGACGTGGCGCCGGTGTTCGAGCCGGTCCCCTTCGACCACCCGCTCTGGGTCCTCTACTCCTCCGGCACCACCGGCCTGCCCAAGGCGATCGTCCAGAGCCAGGGCGGCATCCTGCTCGAACACCTCAAGCAGGCCGGCCTCCACCTCGACCTCGGCCCCCGGGACCGCTTCCTCTGGTACACCTCCACCGGCTGGATGATGTGGAACTTCCTGCTGGCCGGCCTCCTGGTCGGGGCCACGATCGTCACCTACGACGGCAGCCCCGGCCACCCCGACACCGGCGCCCTGTGGTCCGTCGCCGCCCGCACCCGCGCCACCGTCCTCGGCACCTCCGCCGCGTACGTCATCGCCAGCCGCAAGGCCGAGCTGCACCCCGGCCGCGAACTCGACCTCTCCGCCGTCCGCTGCATCGGCACCACCGGCTCCCCGCTCCCGCCGGACGGCTTCCGCTGGATCTACGACGAGGTCAAGCAGGACGTCTGGCTCGCCTCGGTCAGCGGCGGCACCGACGTCTGCTCCTGCTTCGTCGGCGGCGTCCCCACCCTGCCCGTGTACCTCGGTGAGATCCAGGCCCCCTGCCTGGGCGCCGCCGTCGAGTCCTGGGACGTCCAGGGCCACCCGCACACCGACACCGTCGGCGAGCTCGTCGTCACCAAGCCGATCCCGTCGATGCCCACCGGCTTCTGGAACGACCCCGAGGGCACCCGGTACCACGACAGCTACTTCGACACCTACCCCGGCATCTGGCGCCACGGCGACTGGATCACCGTCACCTCCCGGGGCACCGTCGTCATCCACGGCCGCTCCGACTCCACCCTCAACCGCCAGGGCGTCCGGATGGGCTCCTCGGACATCTACGAGGTGGTCGAGCGCCTCCCCGAGATCGCCGAGTCCCTGGTCATCGGCCTGGAGGAGCCCGACGGCGGCTACTGGATGCCGCTGTTCGTCGTCCTCGCCCCCGGCGCCGAACTCGACGACGACCTCATCGGCCGCATCCGCACCTCGCTGCGCACCGAGCTCTCCCCGCGCCACGTCCCGGACGAGGTGATCGTCGTCCGCGGCCTGCCGCACACGCTGACCGGCAAGCGCATCGAGGTCCCGGTCAAGCGGATCCTCTCCGGTACCCCGCTGGAGCAGGCCGTCAACCCCGGTTCGGTCGACAACCTCGACCACCTGCGCTTCTTCGAGCGGCTCCGGGTCGACCGCCAGGCCTGACCGACCCGGGCGAACGCCGAAGGGGCGCCCCCACCGGTGCGGTGGGGGCGCCCCTTCAGCGTTTCCCGGGTCCTACGCTTCCCGGTCCCGGCTCCTACTCGCCGGAGAGCACCTGCTGCGCGGCGGCCCGCGCCTCCTCGGCGCTGTCCGCAGCCCGGGCCGCCTCGGCGGCCCGGCGGCACTGCGCCAGCGTGTACTTCGCCAGCGTGCTCCGGACGTAGGGGATCGAGGCCGAGCCCATGGAGAGGCTGGTGACGCCCAGACCGGTCAGCACCACGGCCAGCAGCGGGTCGGACGCCGCCTCACCGCAGACGCCACAGCTCTTGCCGGTCGCCTGCGCGGCCTCGGCGGCCGCGGCGACCAGGTCCAGCAGCGCCGGCTGCCACGGGTCCTGCAGCCGGGCCAGCGCACCGACCTGACGGTCGGCGGCGAAGGTGTACTGGGCCAGGTCGTTGGTCCCCAGCGACAGGAACTCGACCTCCTGGAGGATCGACCGGGCCCGCAGCGCGGCCGACGGGATCTCCACCATCGCACCGAACTTGGCGTCCAGCCCGGCCTCGCGGCACGCGGCGGCGAAGTCCGCGGCGTCCTTGCGGTCGGCCACCATCGGGGCCATCACCTCAAGGTGCACCGGCAGGCCCGCGGCCGCCGTGGCCAGCGCCCGCAGCTGGGTGCGCAGCACCTCCGGGTGCTCCAGCAGGGTGCGCAGACCGCGCACGCCCAGCGCCGGGTTCGGCTCGTCGGCCGGGGTCAGGAAGTCCAGCGGCTTGTCCGCGCCCGCGTCCAGCGCCCGGACCACGACCCGGCCCTCCGGGAAGGCCTCCAGCACCTTGCGGTACGCCTCGACCTGCTTCTCCTCGCTGGGAGCCTTCGCCGAGTCGTCCAGGAACAGGAACTCGGTACGGAACAGGCCGACGCCCTCCGCACCGTTCTCCAGCGCGGCCGGCACGTCCGCCGGGCCGCCCACGTTGGCGAGCAGCGGCACCCGGTGCCCGTCCGAGGTCTGCCCCGGGCCGGAGGAGGCGGCCAGCGCGGCCTTGCGCTCGGCGGCGACCGCCCGCAGCTCGTCCTGCTTCTCCCGCGACGGGTCCAGCAGCACGTCGCCCGAACTGCCGTCCACCGCGACGACGGTGCCCTCGGCGACGTCCGTCGCCCCCGACAGCGCGACCACGGCCGGCACGCCCATGGCCCGCGCCAGGATGGCGCTGTGGCTGGTCGGCCCGCCCTCCTCGGTCACGAAGCCGAGCACCAGCGTCGGGTCCAGCAGCGCGGTGTCGGCCGGCGCCAGGTCCCGCGCGAACAGCACGTACGGCTCGTCGCTGTCCGGCACGCCCGGCATCGGCACGCCCAGCAGGCGCGCCACGATGCGGTTGCGCACGTCGTCCAGGTCGGCGACACGCCCGGCCAGGTACTCCCCGGCGGAGGCCAGCAGCGCCCGGTAGGCCGCGAAGGCGTCGTACACGCCGCGCTCGGCACTGCTGCCGACGGCGATCCGGCGGGACACGTCGGCCATCAGCTCCGGGTCCTGCGCCATCAGCGCCTGGGCCTCCAGCACGGCCTGCGCCTCGCCGCCGGCCAGGTTGCCGCGCGCGATCAGGTCGGCCGCGACCGCCTCGACGGCCGCCTGGGCGCGTGCCTGCTCACGCGGGGCGTCCTCGGTCGGGATCTGGGTGGCCGGGGGCTCCAGGACCGCCGTACCCATGTGCCGCACCTGGCCGATCGCGACCCCGTGGCTGACCCCCACGCCGCGCAGTGTCTTCTCCATGTTCCTGTTTCTCCGCTGAGAGGAGCGGCCCCGCCGGGAACCGCTGAGTGCCGGGTCGCCCCGTCAACTCCTGCGGGGCGGGTGTGTGTCGGTGACCGAGGGGTCAGTTCCAGCTGAACAGCTGGTCGCCGGCCTGGGCCTCGCCGGACTCGACCAGGTTGCCCAGGGAGTCGGGAGCGGCCTCCAGCGCCACGATCGGCGAGATCGGCGACTTGCCGGCGGCCTCGACCGCGGCCGGGTCCCACCGGATCACGGCCTGACCGCGGGTCACCGTGTCGCCCTTGTTGACGAGCAGCTCGAAGCCCTCGCCGTTCAGCTGCACCGTGTCGATGCCCAGGTGGGTCAGCACACCGTGCCCGTCCGCGTCCACCACCACGAAGGCGTGCGGGTGCATGGAGACCACGACGCCGTCCACCGGAGCGACCGCCTCGGTGGGCTCGCGAACCGGGTCGATCGCGGTGCCCGGGCCGACCATCGCGCCCGAGAACACCGGGTCCGGAACGCCCGCGAGCCCGACGACCTGTCCGGTCAGCGGCGACGTCACAGTGGTCATGGTTGTGCCTCCCAAGTACGCAATACAGCGAAGCGGCCGCGAGCGCGGCGCGACGATCAACTGAAGCCTAAATCATGTCAACTTCGGACATCTGTTGACATTCCCGGGCGAAGACTCACGCCCCCACCCGTCTACCGACCGGCGTCACATCGACCCGCGACTGGTCTAGTCCTCTTAGCCGATGCGCCGCACTCTACAGCCATCTTGGCGAATCGGGACCATTGCTGTATATGCTCGCGAGAGCAACAAATCATGCCGCCGTCCGGGTGACCCACGGCGAGCCTCGATTCGCGCTCCGGCAACCGACCCGCTATGGTTGGCCGAGTCGCCACAACTTGGCGGTTAACACCAGATTTCAGATGCAAAAAGCCCCGGTAAACGGAGCGGAAAACATCTGGTAAGCTGGAAACACGAAAGAACGAAGCGCCCGGAGGGCCCGCTGGAAGGCGGTCCGAAGGAAGCGTCCGTTCCTTG
>NZ_JBHYGR010000163.1:0-19092 GCF_042738155.1 Kitasatospora sp. NPDC059088
CCGCGGAACCGCCCCCGCACCCACCCACCCACCCCAAACCCCCCCACCCACCAACAGCCCCGCGCAGCGGCCCCCACCCGGAATGCCCCCCACCCCTCATGGGGTTGGATACACCCATGGCATCTCGTGCACGCGTACGCGCCCCCGAACTGGTCGGAGCAGGCGGCTGGCTGAACACCGGCGGCAAGGACCTCACCCTCGCCGACTTCCGGGGCAAGATCACCGTCCTGGACTTCTGGACCTTCTGCTGCATCAACTGTCTGCACGTCCTGGACGAGCTCCGCGAGCTGGAGGAGCGGCACCGCGACACCGTGGTGATCGTCGGGGTGCACTCGCCCAAGTTCGTGCACGAGGCCGACCACCAGGCCGTGGTGGACGCCGTCGCCCGGTACGAGGTGCACCACCCGGTGCTGGACGACCCGGAGCTGGCGACCTGGAAGCAGTACGCCGTCCGCGCCTGGCCGACGCTCGTGGTGATCGACCCCGAGGGCTACGTGGTGGCCCAGCACGCCGGGGAGGGCCACGCGCACGCGATCGCCCGGCTGGTGGCCGAGCTGGAGGCGGAGCACGGGGCCAAGGGCACGCTGCGCCGCGGCGACGGCCCGTACGTGCCGCCGGAGCCGAGCAGCGAGGACCTCAAGTTCCCCGGCAAGGCGGTGCGGCTGCCGAACGGCCACTTCCTGGTGGCCGACTCCGGCCACCACTCGCTGGTCGAGCTGGCCGAGGACGGCGAGACGGTGGTGCGCCGGATCGGTGACGGGCAGCGCGGCCTGGTGGACGGCGCCGACCCGCGGTTCAGCGAGCCGCAGGGCCTGGCGCTGCTGCCGGAGGGCCACGACTACGACGTGGTCGTCGCGGACACCGTGAACCACGCGCTGCGCGGGGTGCGGCTGGCCGACGGCAGCGTGACCACCCTGGCGGGCACCGGCCGCCAGTGGTGGCAGGGCACGCCGACCGAGGGCCCGGCCCGCGAGGTGGACCTCTCCTCGCCGTGGGACGTCGCCTGGTTCGACGGCAAGGTGTGGATCGCGATGGCGGGCGTGCACCAGCTGTGGGCGTACGACCCGGCGGCCGGCACGGTCGCCGTGGCGGCCGGCACCACCAACGAGGGCCTGGTGGACGGCCCGGTCGCGGAGGCCTGGTTCGCCCAGCCGTCCGGCCTCGCGGTCTCCGCGGACGGCGAGCGGCTCTGGGTCGCCGACTCGGAGACCTCCGCGCTGCGCTTCGTTTCACGTGAAACGGGGACGGTCGAAACGGCCGTCGGGACCGGGCTGTTCGACTTCGGCCACCGGGACGGCGCCGCCGACCAGGCCCTGTTCCAGCACCCGCTGGGCGTCACCGTGCTGCCGGACGGCTCGGTGGCCGTCAGCGACACCTACAACCACGCGCTGCGCCGCTTCGACCCGGCGAGCGGCGAGGTCAGCACGCTGGCCACCGACCTGCGCGAGCCCTCCGGGGCGGTGCTGGTCGACGGCGACATCGTGGTCATCGAGTCGGCCCGGCACCGGCTGACCCGGCTGCGGCTGCCGGAGGAGGCGGTGCGGGTGGAGTCGGTGGCGCACCGCACCCAGCGCGCGGCCACCGAGGTCGCCCCGGGCACCCTGCGGCTGGACGTGGTGTTCGAGGCCCCGAGCGGCCAGAAGCTGGACGAGCGCTACGGCCCGTCCACCCGGCTGCTGGTCAGCTCGACCCCGCCCGAGCTGCTGGTCTCCGGTGCGGGCGCGGACTCCGCCCTCTCCCGCGAGCTGGTGCTCTCCGCCGAGGTGACCGAGGGCGTGCTGCACGTCTCGGCGATGGCCGCCTCCTGCGACGACGACCCGGAGATCGAGTACCCGGCCTGCCACGTGCACCAGCAGGACTGGGGCGTGCCGGTGAAGCTGGTCGCCGACGGCGTGCGCCGCCTCCCGCTGGTCCTGGCGGGCATGGAGTAACCGGGCAAGCTGCGAAGGGGCCCGCCGGCGGACCGGCGGGCCCCTTCGCGGCTACGTGCTCAGCCCTCCAGGAAGGCCTTGATCGCGCTGGCCAGCAGGTACGGGTCCTCGGCCCCGCACAGCTCGCGCGCGGAGTGCATGGACAGCGCCGCGATGCCGCAGTCCACCGTCTTGATGCCCAGCCGCGCCGCGGTGATCGGACCGATCGTCGTCCCGCAGGGCATCGCGTTGTTGGACACGAAGCTCTGCCACGGCACGCCGGCCTTCTCGCAGGCGGCCGCGAACACCGCCCGGCCGACCCCGTCGGTCGCGTAGCGGTTGTTGACGTTGACCTTGAGGATCGGCCCGTTGTTCGGCAGCGGGTGGTGGCCCGGCTCGTGCCGCTCGGAGTAGTTCGGGTGGACGGCGTGGCCCATGTCCGAGGACAGGCAGACGGTGCCGGCCAGCGCCCGGGCGCGGTCCTCCGGGGAGCCGCCGCGGGCGTACACCGTCCGGTCCAGCACGTTGCCGAGCAGCGGGCTCTGCGCGCCGGTGTCCGACTCGCTGCCGGTCTCCTCGTGGTCGAAGGCGGCCAGCACCGGGATGTACGGCAGCTCCACCTCGCCCCCGGCGGCGGCGACGGCCACGGCGGCCAGCGCGGCGGTGGCCGCGTGCACCGAGAGCAGGTTGTCCAGCCGCGGGCCGGCCAGCAGCTCGCGGTCACGGCCCAGGTACGAGGCGGGCTGGACGTCGTGGGTCATCAGGTCCCAGCCGGCCACCTCCTCGGCGGCCAGTCCGGCCCGCTCGGCGACGTAGCCGATCAGCGAGCCCTCGTCGACCGGGCCGAGGCCCCAGATCGGGGTGACGTGCCGCTGCCGGTCCAGCTTCATGCCGTCGTTGACCTGGCGGTCCAGGTGGATGGCGAGCTGGGGCACGCGCAGCAGCGGGGGGGGCCGCTCGGCGCGCACCCCCCGGCCCGCCCGCACACCCCCACGGCCGCGGCGCCGCCCGGGCCCGAGCCGCCCCGCGGGTGGGGGGCGCGCGCGCCGCCCATCCTCCGGGCGTCGGCGGCGCGGGGGCGGGGGGGGTGGCGGGGCGGGGCCCCCGCCCCCCGGGGCCGCGCCGCCCGCCCCCCCCCCCGCGCTGCCGTCCTTCAACGCGAGTCTGCCGGACAGGCCGAGGTCACGGTCCAGCCAGGTGTTCAGCGGCACCCCGCCGTAGATCTCCACCGCGACCTGCCGCCACCCGGCGGAGCCGGTGTCGGGGACCGGCTTCACGCGCAGGTTGGGCGAGTCGGTGTGGGTGCCGACGATCCGGAACGGCGTCTCCGGCCCCGCCCCCTCCGGCAGGTACCAGGCGATCAGCGCACCACCGCGGATCAGGTAGCGCCCGCCGGCCGCCGCGTCCCAGGCGTCCGCTTCCGCGACCTGACGGAACCCCGCCTTCTCCAGGCGCTCGGCGGCGCTCGCGACCGCGTGGTACGGGGACGGCGAGGTGCCGAGGAACGCGATCAGATCGTCGGTGTGCGTCCGGTCGAAGAAGGCCCGGCGGGCGGCGGTCGACATACTGCTCCAGGGTCGAGGGAGGGCCGAAGCCGGATGGGGGATCGGCTTCGCACCTTGAGCATATGCCCGTACACGGACATGGCATTCGGGACCGGGCAACGGTTTCGGAACACCGGCGCGATCCCGAACCCGCCTCCCACCGGCCCTTCTTCACGCCCTGGTCCGACCCGGTCGCACACCGTCAGCGGAGCCCCGGCCGCGGCCGCGCCGCACGGGCCCGCCGCGCACCGAAAAGCCGGGAACCCCCACCCGCGCCCGACCGCCGGGTGATAACACTCGTCCCAGTGAAGTCCTCGGGGAGAGGGATGAGTTGACCACGACGACGAAGACCGCCGACGGCACCGCCGACCCGCCGCCTCCCCCGCCCGCCCCGTCGCGGGCCGCGCGGCGGCGGCGGGCGCTGCTGGGGGTGGCGCTGGCCGCCGCGCTGGTGGCGGTGGGCGGGGTGGGGGCGGCGGCGCTGGTGAAGTCCCCGGCGGAGCGGGCCGCGCGGACCGCTCCGCCGCCGAACAGCCTGCTGACCGCGCCGGTGGTCAGCCGGGTGCTGACGCCCTCGACGGTCGCCCGCGCGGTGGTGTACCCGCCCGCGCAGTTCGACGTGGTCCCGACCGCGGCCTCGACCGAGGTGACCGGCCTGTTCGTCTCGAAGCTGGGCGTGCGGCAGGGGGACCTGGCGGTGGCCGGGAGGCTGCTCGCCGAGGTGTCCGGGCAGCCGCTGTTCGCCCTGCCCGGACCGGTGCCCGCGTACCGCGACCTCAAGCCGGGCAGCACCGGCCCCGACGTGGCCGAACTCCAGTCCGCACTGGCCGGGTTGGGGCACGGGAGCGGCGAGGACGACCAGGGCTCGTACGGGCCCGGCACCGCCGCCGCGGTGACGGAGTTCTACCGCGCGCTCGGCTACCCGGTACCGACCACCGGCGCCACCACCCAGCAGGCCGTGGACACCGCGCGGAAGGCGGTCGACGCCGACCGGCAGACGGTGGACGGCCTCACCGCACAGAAGGAGGCGGGCGCCACCGCACCGCCCCCGACCCCGGCCCCGACCCAGCAGCCCCAGCAGCCCCGGCCCCCCACCGGCGACCTCGACCGGCAACTCGCCGACGCCAGGAAGCAGTTGGCGGACGACCGGGCCGCCCTCGGCAAGGCCGAGGCCGTCAACGGCCCGATGGTCCCGGCCGCCCACGTGCTGTTCCTGCCCGCCCTCCCGGCCACCGTCACCGCCGTCAACGGCGCGGTCGGCTCGCCGGTCTCCGGTGCCCTGCTGTCGCTCACCAGCGGCGGCCTGGCCGTCACCGGCCAGCTGACCCCGGCCCAGGCGGCCGGCGTCCGGCCGGGCATGGCCGTCGAGCTGCTCGCCGAGGACTCCGGCACCACCGCCCCCGGCACCGTCGCCCAGGTCGGCGCCCCGACCACCGCTGCCCCGGCCGGCAAGGTGATCACCCTGGGCGGCTCGGGCGCGCCGGCGGGCTCCGGCCCCGCCCGGCCCGGCGCAGTACCCCCCGGCGCCGCGGGCCCGGCCGCCGGAGCGCCCGACAACCAGCCGGGCGGCCAGAGTTACGTGCCGGTCACGATCACCCCGGACGCCCCGCTGCCCGCCGCCCTGAACGGCAGGAACGTCCGCCTCACCGTCCTGAGGGCCAAGGCCGGCGCCCCCGTCACGGCCGTCCCGGTCGCCGCGGTCTCCACCGACGCGGCGGGCCGGACCTCCGTCACCCGGGTGGATCCCGCCGGGAACCGCAACACCGTACCGGTCGCCACCGGCGTCACCGCGGACGGCCTGGTGGCCGTCACCCCGGCCGAGGGCGCCCGGCTGCGCGACGGCGACCAGGTGGTGGTCGGCAAGTGACCCCGCCGGCGACGGACTCCCCCGCCGCACCGCCCGTCATCGCCCTGCACGGCGTCGGCCGCACCCACCCCGGCCGCCCGCCCGTCGTCGCCCTGCACCCCACCGACCTGACCGTCCACCGCGGCGAGTACCTGGCCGTCACCGGCCCGTCCGGCTCCGGCAAGTCCACCCTGCTGCACCTGCTCGGCCTGCTCGACACCCCCACCGGCGGCCGCTACGAGCTGGACGGCATCGACACCGCCGGCCTGCGCGACCGGGACCGCTCGGCCCTGCGCGGGCACCGGATCGGCTTCGTCTTCCAGTCCTTCCACCTGCTCCCGCACCGCACCGCCGAGGAGAACGTCCTCCTCGCCCAGGTCTACAACCGCACCCCGCGCCGCGCCCGCCGCGCCGCCGCGCTGGCGGCGCTGCGCCTGGTCGGCCTCGGCCACCGCACGGACGCGCTGCCCGGCACCCTGTCCGGCGGCGAGCGCCAGCGGGTGGCGATCGCCCGCGCCCTGGTGAACCGGCCCAGCCTGCTGCTGTGCGACGAGCCGACCGGCAACCTGGACCCGGCCAACGCCGCGGCGGTGCTGGACCGGTTCGACGCCCTGCACGCCGAGGGCTTCACCCTGCTGGTGATCACCCACGACCCCGCCGTGGCCGCCCGCGCCGACCGCCGGGCCCTGCTCCGCGACGGCCGCCTGACCGTGCCCGAGGTGGTCTGAGTGGCCCGCCCCACGCCCCCCGGACCGTCCTCCCACCTCAGCCCCCGCGACCTGCTCTCCGAGGCGCTCTCCGGCCTCCTGCAGCGCCCCGGCCGCTCGGCGCTGACCCTGCTCGGCACCGTGCTGGGCATCGGCGCCTTCGTCGCCGTCCTGGGCCTGACCGCGACCGCCACCGGCCGGATCGACGAGCGGTTCAGCCTGACCAGGGCCACCACCGTCACCGTCACCGACCAGCCGCGCACCGACGGCGTCGCCCCCGGCACCAACCCGCCGAGCGACTTCCCCGCCGACGCCGACCACCGGATCGCCGCGATCGACGGCGTACGGGCCGGCGGCGTCTGGTGGCCGGTGCCCGGCACCCCGACGCTCTCCCGCCGCCCGGACGGCCCCGACGAGGGCGCCGGACTGTCCGTCCTGGCCGCCACCCCGGGCGCGGTCGCCGCGATGGAGCCGACCCTGACCGCCGGGGTCACCCTGGACCCGTTCGTCCAGGACACCGCACAGCCGGTGGTGCTGCTCAGCGAGGCCGCCGCCGCACGCCTCGGGGTGAGCCGCCTGGACGCCCAGCCGGCGGTCTTCATCGACCGCCTCCCGTACACCGTCGTCGGCGTCTACGCGGACGTCCGGCGCGGGCCGGGTGCCCTGCTGAGCCTGATCGTCCCGGCCGGCACGGCCTTGGAGCACTTCGGCAACCCGGCCCCGCAGCCGGACCGCGGCGCCCAGGGCCTGGTCGCCACCCGGATCGGCGCGGCGCCCGTGGTGGCGGCCCAACTCCCGCTCGCCCTGCGGCCGGACGCCCCGACCGCGTTCACCGCCGTCCCGCCGCCGGACCCGCACGGCCTCCAGGACACGGTGGCCTCCGACCTGACCGGCCTGTTCCTGGCCCTGGCCGGGATCTGCCTGCTGGTGGGCGCCGTCGGCATCGCCAACACCACGCTGGTCGCGGTCCTGGAACGGACCGCGGAGATCGGCCTGCGCCGCTCGCTGGGCGCCCGCACCGGCCACATCGCGGCCCAGTTCCTCACCGAGTCGACGGCCCTGGGCACC
Organism: Kitasatospora sp. NPDC059088; assembly: GCF_042738155.1. Lineage (NCBI taxonomy): Bacteria > Bacillati > Actinomycetota > Actinomycetes > Kitasatosporales > Streptomycetaceae > Kitasatospora > Kitasatospora sp. NPDC059088. The sequence continues at coordinate 7,076 of NZ_JBHYGR010000163.1, forward strand.
CTCGGCGGCCTGATCGGCACCGGCCTGGGCGTGGTCACGGTGGTCGGCGTGGCCGCCGCCCGGGACTGGACCGCCGTCCTCCAGCCCGCCACCACCCTGCCCGCCCCCCTGATCGGCACCGCCGTCGGCCTCCTCGCCGGCCTCTACCCGGCCCTGCGCGCGGCCCGCACCGACCCCCTCCAGGCCCTGCACGGCACCTAGGACGGCACCTGGAGCGGCACCTGGGGCGGCACGGGAAACGCCGAAGGGCCCGGTGGCAGCCGGGCCCTTCGGTGTGAGGGTGTCGTCAGGCGGTTCAGAAGAGGAGGGCGCAGGCCTTAGAAGGCCTCCTCCGCCAGCTCCATGATCTCGTTGTCGATGCCCTCGGCGATCGCCCGCTGGGGGGCGATGGTCGGGAGGACGTTCTTGGCGAAGAAGCGGGCGGCCGCGACCTTGCCCTGGTAGAACGGCACGTCCTTCTCGGAGGCGCCGGCCTCCAGCTTGGCCAGGGCCACCGCGGCCTGGCGCAGCAGCAGCCAGCCGACCACGACGTCGCCGGAGACCATCAGCAGGCGGGTGGTGTTGAGGCCCACCTTGTACATGTTCTTGACGTCCTGCTCGACCGAGGTCAGGTCGGCGATGAGCTTGCCGACGATGGCCTCCAGGTCGCCGGCGGCCTTGGCGAGCAGCTCGCGCTCGGCGGCCAGGGCGTCGCCGCCCTCGGCGGAGCCGAGGAACTTCTGGATCTGCTCGTTGAGGGCGGTGAGCGCCTGGCCACCGTCCTTGACGATCTTGCGGAAGAAGAAGTCCTGGCCCTGGATGGCGGTGGTGCCCTCGTACAGGGTGTCGATCTTGGCGTCGCGGATGTACTGCTCGATCGGGTACTCCTGCAGGTAGCCGGAGCCACCGAAGGTCTGCAGGGACTGGGCGAGCTGCTCGTAGGACTTCTCCGAGCCGTAGCCCTTGACGATCGGGAGCAGGAAGTCGTTGAGGCGCTCGGCGGCCTCGTCCTTTTCGCCGCGCAGCTTGGCGGCCATCATGTCGTCCTGGACGGACGCGGTGTACAGGACCAGCGCGCGCATGCCCTCGGCGTAGGCCTTCTGGGTCAGCAGCGAGCGGCGCACGTCCGGGTGGTGGGTGATGGTGACGCGCGGGGCGGTCTTGTCCAGGAACTGAGAGATGTCGGCACCCTGCACGCGCTCCTTGGCGTACTCCAGGGCGTTCAGGTAGCCGGTGGAGAGGGTGGCGATGGCCTTCGTGCCGACCATCATCCGGGCGAACTCGATGATCTTGAACATCTGGCGGATGCCGTCGACCTTCTCGCCCAGCAGCCAGCCCTTGGCCGGGTGCTTGGCACCGAAGGTCATCTCGCAGGTGTTCGAGGCCTTGAGGCCCATCTTGTGCTCGACGTTGGTGGCGTAGACGCCGTTGCGCTCGCCCAGCTCGCCGGTCTCCCAGTCGAAGTCGAACTTGGGGACGATGAACAGACCGAGGCCCTTGGTGCCCGGCTTGCCGCCCTCGGGGCGGGCCAGCACCATGTGGATGATGTTCTCGGACATGTCGTGCTCGCCCGAGGTGATGAAGCGCTTGACGCCCTCGATGTGCCAGGAGCCGTCCTCCTGCTGGATCGCCTTGGTGCGGCCGGCGCCCACGTCGGAGCCCGCGTCGGGCTCGGTGAGGACCATGGTGGAGCCCCACAGGCGGTCGGTCATCCGCTTGGCGACCTCGAGCTGCTCCTCGGTGCCCTCCTCGGCGATGACGCCGGCGAAGGCCGGGCCGGAGGAGTACATCCAGATGGCGGGGTTGGAGCCCAGGATCTGCTCGGCGAAGGCCCAGATCAGCGAGTTCGGGGTGACCTGGCCACCGATGGACTCCGGGATGCCCAGGCGCCACCACTCGGCGTCCATGAAGGTCTGGTAGCTCTTCTTGAACGTGGCCGGGACCGGGGCGGTGTTGGTCTCCGGGTCGAAGACCGGCGGGTTGCGGTCGGCGTCGACGAAGGACGCGGCGAGGTCGTTCTCGGCGAGGCGGGTGATCTCGCTGAGGATGTTCTTCGCGGTCTCGACGTCCATGTCCGCGAACGGCCCGGTGCCGTACACCTGGTCGCGACCGAACACCTCGAAGAGGTTGAACTCCACGTCCCGCAGGTTGGACTTGTAGTGACCCATGGCCGTTTTCTCCGGTTCGTCGCTTCCGGGAGACCGCCGCGTTTCGGGCGCCCCGTACCCACCAGTAGGCATCATGATGCTACCCAGCGGTAACTTGGGCAAGCCCCCGGCGGTGAATCCGGTATGAACGTGGTCACGTCCCACAAGCCGGGGCGACCACTCCTTGTCAGGATCGACGCCAGCGCGGGCGGGTGCGCTCCCGCTAGCCTGTCCGTGTGTACGGATATGACCAGAACGCATACCCGGGTGACCCCTACCAGCAGCAGGCGGGTCCGCAGCCGGGCATGAACGGCATGCCCGGACCGGACGCGTACGGCACCCAGGGGCAGGCACCCCAGCAGTCGCTGTACCCCGAGCCCTCCCCGCCGTCCCTGGCGGACGCGGTGCGCGCCTTCACCACGGGCTCGATGGCGGTCGAGGACTTCCAGGCCATCTTCATCACCTCGAAGGTGCACTGCCCGCGCGGCGAGCGCCCCGGCTTCCTGGCACTGCACAACACCCCGACGCCGGTGATCCCGATGTTCAGCTCGCTCAAGGAGCTGCGCCGCTACGCGGGCAAGGACTCCAAGCACTTCACCGTCACCGGCGCCGAGGTGCTGGACCTGCTGCCGACCGGCTACGGCTTCGCGCTGGACATGGAGGGCGAGCACCGGATGGTGTTCGACGCCAAGGCCGTGGAGCAGATGGTCGACTTCACCATGCGCCGGATGTACGGCTGACGGACGGCCCACCCCGGGAGAGGAGCCCCGCGCTCCTTCGTCACCACATAGTTCAAGTTTCAACTTGCTTGTTGTTGAGGATTGAACTATTCTCGTGGACGTAGGCCAGAGAACCCCCCTCGAAGGAGGCCGACATGCCCGCCGTGACCGTCGACAACCCGCTGACCCTCCCGCGCGTCACCACGCCGGACCAGACCGTCGCCACCCCGCGGCCGGTGCTCACCGTCGCCACCGCCCCCGAGGGCTTCGAGGGCGAGGGCTTCCCGGTCCGCCGCGCCTTCGCCAAGATCAACCAGAAGTACCTCGACCCGTTCATCATGATGGACCAGATGGGCGAGGTGGACTACGCGGCCGGCGAGCCGAAGGGCACCCCCTGGCACCCGCACCGCGGCTTCGAGACCGTCACCTACATCATTGACGGAACGTTCATCCACCGGGACTCGCACGGCGGTGGCGGCACGATCACCGACGGCGACACCCAGTGGATGACCGCCGGCTCCGGCCTCCTGCACATCGAGACCCCGCCGGAGTCCCTGGTGCGGTCCGGCGGCCTCTTCCACGGCCTCCAGCTGTGGGTGAACCTGCCCGCCTCGGACAAGATGATCACCCCGAAGTACCAGGACATCCGCGGCGGCAGCGTCAAGCTGCTCGGCTCCGAGGACGGCGGCGCGCTGCTCCGGGTGATCGCCGGCGAGCTGGACGGCCACCAGGGCCCGGGCACCACCTTCACCCCGATCACCATGATCCACGCGTCGGTCAACCCCGGCGCCCAGGTCACCCTGCCCTGGCGCGCCGACTTCAACGCCCTCGCCTACGGCCTCGCGGGCAACGGTTCGGCCGGCGCCGAGCGCCGTCCCTTCCACCGGGGCCAGGCCGTCGTCTTCGGCGACGGCGACTCGATCACCATCCGCGCCGACGAGAAGCAGGACTCCCGCGACAACAACTTCGAGGTGGTCCTCCTCGGCGGCCTCCCGATCCGCGAGCCCGTCGCCCACTACGGCCCGTTCGTGATGAACAGCCACCGCGAGCTCCAGCAGGCCATGGAGGACTTCCAGGCCGGCCGCCTCGGCACCATCCCCACCGACGCCCACTGACGCCCACGGACACCCACGGACGTCGGCACACCCGAAGGGCCCGGACCGCTACGGTCCGGGCCCTTCGCCATGTTCGTACCGGAAGCCTCCGGAGTCCCATCCTCCCCTTGTCGCACGGGTGTTGACACCTGCTCCGAGCGTCTCCCCATAATGTCGATTGGTCTGAACCATTGGCCAAATTGGTCGAGACCACCACGGGAGGAAACCCACCATGCGCCGTACCGTCCGGCGGCTCGCCGTACTCGCCGTACTCGCCTCGACACCGCTGATCGCCCTGACCGGTGCCACCGCGGCCGAGGCCCGGCCGACCATCGACACCAGCTCGTACTCCGTCTACGACGGGACGGGCACCTGCTCGATCAACGTGCACTTCTACTACAGCTCGCACTGGTACGTGCAGTACGACCTGATCAACCACGGCAACGGGACCCAGGGCTGCGAAGCCGGCGCGTACACCAGCGACCAGGGCTGGGTCGGCCACATCACCGGCGGCAGCTTCTCCACCAGCGACGACCCCTCCCGCTACGTGCAGCCGTGGGTGCAGAAGGTCGGCGACTCGTCCAGCTTCCGCTGGGGCCAGAACCGCTGACCCGCACCACCCGCCCCGCACCACCCGGGCAACACCGCCTGAGCAACACCGCTCGGGCAGCACCGCCTGAGCAGCGCCTCCGCCGGCTACAGCAACGCGTAGACGGCGGAGGCGTCGTCATGGGTCTTGCCGCGCGGCCAGCGCTCGCAGCCCGCGTCCGCCCGCTCCACCTCGCGGACCTGGGCGATCAGCTCACCCGGACCGGACTCGGCGAGCAGCTGCAGCACGTCCCCCCAACTGCCCAGCCCGAAGCGCTCGGTGTAGCGCGAGGCGCCGTCGGTGAGGGCGGCCAGCGCGTGCAGCCGGTCCAGCCGGACGAAGCCGGTCTCGGCGTGCTCGGCGGCCCGCGGACTGGCGGCGGCGATCCACGGCCCGGTGCCCCGGTTCCGGGCGGCGCGCACCGCCAGCGCGTACTCCAGGTGCAGCGCGGCCCGCTCGGCCGACCCCGGGACGGTCGCCCAGACCTGGCGGCGCAGCCCCTCCCCGCCGGGGAAGCGCTGGTTGTCGCCGATCACCTTGGGCGGGCCGTCCTTGAACTCCAGCACCAGCAGCGAGTCCCCGAGCACCAGGTACTCCAGCGACTCGCCGTGCCGCCGGGCCGCGACCACCATCGCCGCGGGCGTGTTGGCGTGGCCGAGGTCGCAGCGGCCGCCGTGCAGCGCGGCCGTCTCCACGATGGCGTCGGCCAGGCACTCGGCGATCGAGCGGTCCACCCGGTCGGTCAGCCGGGCGAGCAGGTGCACCCCCAACCGGCGGACGTACCAGGCGGTTCCGTGCCGGCACCCGGACTCCAGACCGGCCGGCGAACTGGCGCCGTCCAGCAGGACCAGCGCCTCCGGCGAGGCCGCCGCGAAGTCCTCGCTCTCGCGGTCGGGCCGCCGTGCTTCCCCTGCGAGCTGTAGCTGCATCCCGACAGTGTGGCCGCCACCCCCGGCCCGCGCCCAGACCCCTGCGCCGGTGTGGCGCGGGCCGGGGCCGGTTTCCGGTGGCAGCCGGGGCGATTCGGCCATACCGTCGGATAACGACTGGACAATTCGGCCAATCAGGGCCGTCCAGGTTTGGCACCACCTTCGGGTGCCCGGGCGGCCCGGGACTGACGAGGAGCGGAAGATGTTCTGGCAGTTCATCGTGTTGCTCGCCGCCGCGCTCGGCTTTCCGACCGCCGCACTGTTCTTCCTGATCGGCGGACCGCGCTTCCCCGACGAGCGGCGCGGCCCCGACGCGTAACCCCCGGGCCGGACAAGGCCTACGCGCGCCAGGCCGGGTCGCGGCCGAGCAGCGCCAGCGCCCGCTCGAACCGCCCCGCACCGCCGCCGGGCGCCCGCCCCGGTCCGAACGGCCGGCCGGGCCCCCGAAACTCCGGGGTGTCCGGGACGGCCCCGGTCACCGCCAGCAGCGCGCCCGCCAGCTCCTCGTCGCCGTCCACCGCCGCGACCAGCCGCCCGGTGCCGCCGAGCGCCGCGGCGACGTCCCAGCCGTGCACCAGGGTGTCCAGCAGGTGGAAGCCGACGGCCAGGTCGAGCGGGAACGGCTCGTCGGCACGGAGTTCGGGCAGCCAGAGCGCACGCCCGGCGGCGGCCGCCTCCCGGAAGGCGGCGGTGAGGTCGGCGCCGGTACGGCGGAAGTCCTCCGCCGGGTCGGCACCCGGTGGGGCGTCCGCGAACAGCGACAGGTCCGGACCGGCGCCCCGGGCGGCCGCGGCGAAGCCCCGGTGCTGGCCGACGCAGTGCGCCAGCAGCGTACCCAGGGTCCACCCCTCGCACGGGGTGGGCCGGCCCAGCTGCTCCGGCCGGACGGCGGCCACCACCTCGACGGCCGACGCCACGGCCCGCGCGTGCAGTTCGACGATCCTCATGCGGCCGCGACCCCCGTTCCGGCGGCGACGAATCCGATCACCTGGTCCACCACGGCCGGTTCCGCGACGATCCGGCGGTGGCCGAGCCCCCGGGTGACCACCAGGTCGAGCCGCTCCCCGTACGCCCGCTTCAAGCGGTGCGCCTGGCCGAGCGGCACCACGTCGTCGCCCTCGTCGTGCAGCACCAGGACCGGCAGCCCGATCTCCGCCGCCCGGCGCGCGGCGTCGTACCGCTCCCAGACCCCGGCGTCCCCGGCGAACAGGTCCTGTTCGATGCGGCGGCGCAGCGCCCGCTCGACGGTGGCGTCCAGGCCCAGTCCGGCGCAGAAGGCGGCCGGGAAGAAGCCCACCTCGGACACCCCGGACACGGCCGCCAGCCGGCCCGCCCGCAGGCCGTCGCCGAGCGCGCCGAAGGCCGCGCAGACGCCCAGCGAGTGCGCCACCACGGCCTCGAACGGCCCGTACCGGTCCTGGAGCCGCAGCGCCAGTTCGCGGTACTCCAGCACGCTGGTGGCGCGTCCGCCGGAGTCGCCGTGGCCCGGCGCGTCGAAGGCCAGGACGCTCAGGCCGAGGGCGCGCAGCCGGGGGACGAAGGGCGCGAAGCGGGACGCCCGGGAGCGCCAGCCGTGCAGCAGCAGGACGGGCCGTTCGCCGCTGCCCCAGCGGTAGCCGACCACGGGTCCGCCGTCGACGGCGAGCGGTTCGCGGGCCGCCCCGTGGTGGACCTCCCGCTCGGCGGGCCGGACCGGGCTGCGCCGCAGCGGGCGCCGGAAGAGTTCGAAGGCCGCCCGGCCGGCCAGGCCGGGGGCGATCCGGGCGGTGGGGTTGAGGGCGGTGCGGATCAGTGCCTGGGCCGGGTCCATCGGGTCTCCCCTGCTCTCTGCGTGCTGCGCTCCCTGGGCCTTGCTCCTTGCTCGGGGCGAGATATTAGCACGACCGTTCGTGCAGTTTTCAGACCACCGCCGGACCGCCGCCCCCACGAACCGACCCACTACCCTGGGCGATACCCCACCGCGACGAGGAACGAGGGCGCACCATGGCCGCACCGACCACGGACGGACGGGTCCTGCGCGGGGAGGAGACCCGCCGGGCCGTCCTGCGCCGCGCCGTCGGGATCGCCTCCGTCGAAGGCCTGGACGCGCTGTCCATCGGCCGCCTCGCCACCGACCTCGGACTCAGCAAGAGCGGCGTCTTCGCCGGCTTCGGCTCCAAGGAGGAGCTCCAGCTCGCCACCGTCCGCGCCGCCCGCCGGATCTTCGCCGACGCCGTCCTCACCCCGGTCGCCGAGATCCCGCCCGGCCTCGCCCGGGCCCGCGCGCTCTGCGAGAGCTGGCTCGCCTACTCCCGCACCCGGGTCTTCCCCGGCGGCTGCTTCTTCTACCAGGTCACCGCCGAGTTCGACGCCCGCCCCGGCGCCGTCCGGGACGCCCTGGCCGGCTGCGCCCGGGAATGGCACGGCACCGTCGTCGAAGCCCTCGCCGGGGCCCGCGGCACCGGCGCCCTGCGCCCCGACGCCGACCTCGACGACCTCGCCTTCGCGCTGATCGCCGTCCTGGAGGCGGCCAACGCCCAGGCCGTCCTGCACCAGGACGACGCCCCCTACCAGCGGGCCGGCCGCCTCCTGCCGGGCCTGCTCCGCACCGCCGCCACCGACCCGGCCGACCCCGCGCTCGCCTGAGCCGCCACCCCGTACCCCCCGCTACCCCGTACCCGCCGCTACCCCAACGCCCGCTGCCCCAACGCCCGCTGCCCCAACGCCCGCTCCAGCACGGCGGCCCCGGCGAGCAGCCGCTCGTCCGCCCCCGCCGCGCCGACCAGTTGGAGACCGAGCGGCAGCCCGTCCGCCGTCCGGCCGGCCGGCAGGCTCACCGCGGGCAGACCGAGGAAGCTCCACGGCAGCGACATCACCCCGTTCCCGGTGTCGTGCAGGCCCTCCGGCGCCCCGCCGGTCGCCGAGGGCGCCAGCCACAGGTCCACCCCGGCGGCGGCCGCCGCCCCGGCCACCCGCTCCCGCAGCCCCTCCCGGAACCGCAGCGCGGCCGTCCGGTCCACCGCCGCGACCCCCTGCCCGACCCGGATGCTCGCCACCGTCTCCGGCCGGTACAGCCCGCCGAAGCGGGCGAACCAGTCGGCGTGGCTGCGGGCCAGCTCGAACCGGTTGACGACCTGCAACTGCCGCACCACCTCGGCGAAGTCGGGGAACAGCGGCACCCTGCGCACCGTCACCCCGGCCCGGACCAGCCGTGCCACCTGCTCCTCGAAGGCCCGCCGCGCGGCCGGCTCCGCCCGCTCCAGGTACGGCCCGTCCGGCACCCCGCACACCGGGGCCGCCGCCTCCCCCTCCCCGGGCCGCCAGTCCTCGCACAGCAGCGGGGCCACCAGTGCCGCGCCCGCCGGATCGGCGGTGAACACGCCCAGGGTGTCGAAGCTCGGCGCGTTCGGGACCACGCCCGCGAACGGGATCCGCCCGTACGTCGGCCGGAACCCCACCACCCCGCAGTACGCGGCCGGCCGGATCACCGAACCCACCGTCTGGGTGCCGATCGCCAACGCCACCAGCCCGGCCGCCACCGCCGCCGCCGACCCGCTGCTCGAACCGCCCGGGGTGTGCCCCGGCCGGTGCGGATTGCGGGTCGGGCCCGGGGCGGTCGCGGCGAACTCGGCGGTCACCGTCTTGCCCGCGACCATCGCCCCCGCCGCCAGCAACCGGTCCACCACCACGGCCTGCGGCCCGGCCAGCACACCCGGCGGCAGCGCGGACCCCGCGTGCGTGGGCAGGCCGTCCACGTGCACGATGTCCTTGATCCCCACCGCCACCCCGTACAGCGGCGGCCGCCCGGCCGGTTCCGGGTAGCGTGCGGCCAACTCCCTTGCCCGCGCCCGCAGTCGGTCGTGCCGACCGGGCTCCGCCACGAACGCGTGGAGCAGCGGGTCCACCCGCTCGACCCGCGCGCAGAACCGGTCGACGTACTCGGACAACCCGGGCGTGCCGGAGCGCAGCCCCGCGGCCTCGGCGGTCAGCGACCGGGGCCGGACCAGCGATTCCTCCATACCGAGCACCGTAGCGCCCGGCCGCTCACTGGTGCTCGGCCGACAGGTACGGCGTCTCGCGCAGGAAGTACGCCCCGCAGGTGTGGCAGCACAGCTCCGGGGTCCGCCCCCAGTCCACCGCCTCCCGCACCGGCGCCCCGGGATCGAGTTCCCGGCCGCACATCGCCACGCTCTGCGACCCCCGGACCACGTGCCACAGCCGCACCCCTCCGGCCTCCCCCTCGGGGCCGAACTCGGCTCGCATCTGGTGCATCATGCCCCCATCGTCCGGCGGCCCCCACGCCCCGGCAACCGGAGCACCCTGCCTCCCGCCCCCGCCCGGGAGCACCGGCACCCCACCCCGGTAGGGTACGCGGGCGAAACAGTGCCGACGGCCCGCGCCGAAGCCTCAAATCGCCCAAAACCACCTGTATTTCGCTCAAAGATGGAGCTAGTCGCGTGCGCTCTTCCCGCCTTCTCGCCGCCTCCGCGCTGACGGCACTCGCCCTCTGCGCCACGGCCGGCGCCGCCACCGCGAGCGCCGTCGGGATCACCTCCCCGACCCCGGCCCCGACCGGCACCACGACCGCGACCACCGCCCCGAGCACCCCGGCCCCCGGCACCCCGGCGCCGAGCACCCCCGCGACCGGCACGCCGAGCGCCCCGGTCACCCCCACCGTCAAGCCGGTGCCGAAGCCGACCGTCGACAACCGGTGCCACGGCGGCGTCTACCAGAGCGCCCTGCTCAAGGCCACCGGCACCGGCCTGTACGGGACCACCCTGGTCAAGGGCGGACCGGCCGCCGAGGTCACCGTGACCTGGGAGAACAAGAGCGGCGTCGACCTGCCCGTGGTCCACAACTCCCTGTACGTCACGGACGAGTTCGACGGCAACGTCCCGGTCCAGTGGAGCACCGCGTTCTTCGACGTCCAGCTGAACACCGGCGACGGCTGGAAGCCCGCGCAGCTCAACGACCGGAGCCTCATCACGCCCGAGTTCAAGCTGGCCAAGGGCGAGAAGCTCACCTACAAGGTCCGGATCGCCGCCACCGCCAAGGCCCCGGTCGGCCGCTACGGCGCCAACTACGAGGCCGGCTCGGACGCCTTCGACAACGACAAGGTCCCCACCCCGGCCAACAACAAGCCCCAGGCCTGCACCCAGTTCCTCGACGACTACCTGGGCGAGTTCCACGTCGCCGAGGCCGGTGGCGCCACCACCGCGGCCACCGTGCCCGCCGCCGTGTCCGCCACGGCCTCCGCCTCCCCGTCGGCCGGCCCGCACCTGGCCGAGACCGGCAGCTCCTCCAACACCCTGCCGATAGCCCTCGGCGGCGCCGCCGTCCTGGCCGCGGGCGCCGGTACCCTGTTCGTCCTGCGCCGTCGCAAGGCGGGCGCGCACAGCTGATCCCGCGTGAAATGAACCGAGGGGCGCGGACAACCGTTCGGGCCCCTCGGTGGTCTTCCGGGAGAGCGACACCCGACCCCACCGCTGGAGCCCGCCGATGCGTCCCGCCCGCCTTCCCGCCGCCTGCACCCTGCTCGTGCTCACCGCCGGTCCGGCCGCCCTCGCCACGGTCCCCGCGTTCGCCTCCGACACCCCGACCACCGCCCCCGCGACGCCCACCGGGGCACCCACCGGGACGCCTTCCGAGACCGCGACGCCGACCCCGGTGCCGACCGCCCCCGCCGACTGCCCGGAAGGCACCACCGCCGACCCGATACCGGCCACCGGCGGCACCGGCACCCCGGGCGAACTCGCCGTCACCTTCACCAACACCAGCACCGCCACGGTGAAGCAGCTCGCCACCACCGTGGCCCTCGCCGACGGCAGCGGCGGCCTTCCGCTGGAACTGCGCGCGGGCGCCGGCGCCTGGAAGCCCCTCGCCGTCACCGGCACCCCGGCCGACACCGGCGCCTACCAGGTGCCCCAGGGCCAGCGGCTCACCCTCCAGGTCCGGCTCGCCGCCGGCACCCCGCGCGGCGACCACCGCCTCACCTTCACCGCCAGGTCCGAGGTCCTCCCGAGCGGCTCCGCCCCGGCGAAGAAGTACACCTGCCCCCAGCTCACCGCCGCCTACACCGGCACCCTCACCCCCGCCGACCACGCCCAGCCCGCCACCGGCACCACCCCCACCCACCTCGCCGACACCGGCGCCGGCACCGCCACCCGCCCCCTCGCCATCGCCGGCACCACCGCCCTCCTCCTCGGCACCACCCTCCGCCTCCTCACCCGCCGCCGCCCCACCACCGACTGACGGGCACCCGCCCGGACACGCTCAGGACGCAGCGCGCAGCAGCGCGCCGTCCTGCCACTTGAGGATCTTGTCGAAGCTCACGATGGCCCCGCGGAGCGGGTGGTTGCGGAGTTGGACGTGGTCGGTGAGGGCGTGGATGAGGAAGAGGCCGCGGCCGGATTCGGCGGTGAGGTCGGGGAGGGTGTCGAGGTCGACCGGGCGGAGCGTGGGGGCCGCGGGGCGGTGGGGGAGGACGTGGGTGTCGTAGGGGTGGCCGTCGCGGCGGGGGCGGTGGGCGGTGAGGACGCGGGCCGGGACGGTGGCGCGGCCGCGGCGGGGGCGGCGGGGCG